>JAKASH010000015.1 GCA_021828225.1 Acidobacteriota bacterium
GACACGTCGATTGGGGCGGGAGGGGCCGGAGGTTTCAGCCCTGGGGCTCGGTTGCATGGCGATGTCGGGCACGTATGGCCCGGCGGACGATGCCGAGAGCGTGGCCACCATCCAGGAAGCCATTGACTGCGGGATCACGTTGCTGGACACGTGGCTGGCGCAGAGGAATTGGCGCGAAAGGGCATGGGTTTACTCGTGCCATCGACACGCCCGACAAGACGCGGCTTCGGCCGCTGAGCTTTGTACAGACGTTCCGCTCGAACGTCTCCCTCCTGGCAGCCCCCAACAGCAGCAGGTAGAGTAGAGTCGCAACCGGACCAGGGCTCTGTGTCCTCCGCGCTTCGCAAGGTTTCATACAGAGGGCGCGGAGCATCTCCGTGCCCTCCGTGCGAACGCTTTTTTTGGCCACTGAGCCCACCGACAAGACCGCTTGCCAGGAAAACAAGCATTTACGACCTTCCAACGCAGAGTCTGTGGGCTTCAGACTCTGTGGTCCCTGGTCTCGGAACCAGCGAAAAACCGCAGGGTTTCGGAAGGTCGAACTCTGCCACCCGATGTTCCGCCGGTTTTTTCTGTAGCGGCGAGCGAGGTTTGAGGGCCATCGGGCCAACGCCGTATAGCGTACTATAGTAGGCTAGACATAGCGCCGGGCCACCCCCGGATGGGACGAATGGGATTTGGCGCGCATTTCTTGTTCAAAAATATATCATGCTGATATATAAGGACTTAGCAAGATCCTATCGCGTCCGCTCGGGCGTTTTTATGCAAATATGTTCACCTCTTGCGCAGTGGGCAAAATTTACACTTGCGCTTGCGCTGATCTTCGCAGTTACAATCCTTCCCGATTCCAAGTAAACTTAATAAATGGAAGCCTGCGATTTGCAGGCTCTCCCCAAAAGTTCAATGGGTCCTGAAGAGTTCATTGCGGCGCTTCGCAAAGGCAGTCTGGTGGCTGCGTATTTCCATCGCGGCCCCGACCGATTCCTGCACCAGGAGTGTCGTGAGGCCGTGCGGGCCGCTGTGCCCGAGGAGTCTCGCGCGTGGTGCCTTGCGGAGATCGAATTCGAGCCCGGCGAGCTCGAACGCGAGTTGCAGGCCGCACAGCAAATGCCCATGATGGGCGGTCACAGCTTCTTCCTGATCTCCGACCCGGATGACTTCAAGCACGCCGCCGACAATGACACCGAAGCCCTCAGCGCGTACCTCGAGAAGCCTTCGCCTTTTGCAACGCTGGTCTTCTCCGCCGTGGAGCCCGACCGGCGCCGCAAGTTCATTCAGCTTCTGGAAAAGAAGACGACACTCGTGGAGATGCGCCCGCTTTCCATCCGCCAGGCGGCAGCATGGGCCAAGGAGTTTCTGCACCGCTCGGGAGTGGAAGTGGAGGCCGAACTGGCAGAAGAGATCGCCGCAAAATTCCTGCCGGGCAGCTCGTCGCGCGATCTCAATCCGCAGGGCGTGAACCTGCTCTGGATGCGCACCGAACTCGAGAAGCTGATCACCGCGACGGAAGGGAAGACGCGTCTGGAGCCAGCCGACCTGCAGCTGATCGCTTCTTTCCAGGAGGAGCACGAAATCGGCAAGATGCTACGTGCCATCGCCGAACGGCAGTGCGCAGAGGCTCTCCAGTTTCTGCGCTCGCTCGTGGCCAGCAAGGTGGCGGAAACGTTGCTGCTGTGGTGCATCGGCGATCTGTTTCGGCAGGCTTTGAAGTCCAGCGGTCAAACGAGCTACGGAGGCGGCTCGTGGGGCCGGCGGTCAAATCCCTTTGCAACCTGGGAGATTGCTCCGGTTGCCCGGCAGCGGTACACCCACGAGGAACTGCTCAAAGCGCTGACGCTGGTTCACCAGGCCGATCTTGGAATCAAATCCTCGTGGAAAGATTCCACGATCCTACTCGAGTTTCTGGTTTGGCAGATTACGGTCGCGCCGAAAGAGAACCCGAGGCGGGCAAACCTCTGAGACAAGGCTTGCCGCTCAAAGATCAGAACGGAATAAACCCGGGTAGATGAAGTTGCCAGTGTTGAAAAGTTCTCAGGAAAGGGAATTGAAGCGCAGGCTCAGCCGCGACTTATAGCGTGCCGCCGTGTTGCCATGGAGAATGCCTTTCTGGATCATGCGGTCCAGCATGGAAAGCGTCGGTTTCAGCAGGGCTTCGGCGCGCGCCTTGTCCTTGGCGTCCAGCGCCTGGCGAAGCTCGCGGATCTGGTGCCGCACCCGCGTGCGCTCAGCGCGGTTCCGTTCAGTTCGTTTGCGCGTCTGTGCAAGACGCTTCAGAGCGGACTTATGATTTGCCACAAAATCTCCTTTGCAAAAACAATGAATAAAATACTGTAGCAGAGGCTCAGGAAGCCGTCAACGTCGAGGAGAGACCCAATGGATCATGGCACAGTGGATCAAGCTCCGGAAATCCTGCTCTCAAGATACGAAGTCGAGCAGCGCGTGCGCGAACTTGCCGCCGAAATCACAAAGGATTACCACGGCCGCGTTCTACACCTGGTCGGCATTCTCAAGGGTGCCTGGGTCTTTATGGCCGACCTCATTCGCCACATCGAGATCGATGTGACCGTTGATTTCCTCGGTATCACCAGCTATGGCTCCGGCGTACAGTCATCGGGCGAGGTCAAAATCACTAAGGATTTGGACACCAGCATCGAAGGCCGTGAAGTCCTGATTGTCGAGGACATTCTGGACACCGGACGCACGCTCAAGTACCTGGAGGAAGTTCTCTCGGTTCATAAACCCCGCAGCCTGCGCGTCGTAACCCTTTTGAATAAAAGGTCGCGCCGCATCCTTCCGGTGCACGCGGATTATGTAGGATTTGAGATCGCCGATGTTTTTGTGGTCGGTTATGGCCTGGACTTTAATCAGAAGTACCGCCAGCTTCCGGACATTCACGTGTTGCGCTCGACCAGCTCCACGTAACAACCTGATTTCCAAGGCACGAAAAACTCGCTTGCACCGCTGAACCCTCGGCACGGTATAATAACCCCCGCCAATCATTCCTATGAGCGAATTTTCCACCCCTCTTATGCGCCAGTACAACGGGATCAAGGAACGCTATCCCAATGCACTCCTCCTGTTCCGACTGGGAGATTTCTACGAGCTGTTCTTTGAAGACGCCATCGTCGCCTCCAAGGAGCTGCAGATCACTCTCACTTCCCGTAACAAGGAAAAAGGAGTTGCGGTGCCGATGTGCGGCGTTCCTTATCACGCCGCCGAGGGATACATCTCCAAGCTGATCCGGCGTGGTTACCGGGTGGCCATCTGCGATCAGGTCGAAGAGCCCAGCAAGGCAAAAAAACTCGTCAAGCGTGAAGTGACGCAGGTGGTGACGCCGGGCACGGCTACGGGAGCCCAGGTCCTTGAGCCAAGGGATCACAACTATCTGGCAGCGGTGGCCGAATCCGACGGCTCCATCGGGCTGGCTTTTGCCGACCTCTCGACGGGAGATTTCCGGGTGACTGAAATCAGTGGCGAAGGCAGGCGCGAGCGGCTGATGGAAGAACTGGTCCGCATGCGTCCTCGGGAGTTGTTGCTCTCGCCAACCGCCTCCGTACACTTTTCGCCGGATTCTGAGCCCCCGATCACCGAGACGCACCTGGAAGATTGGGTCTTCGGCGGGGAGTACGGCGAAAGGCTTCTTAAGGACCATTTCGGGGTGGTCTCGTTAGTGGGGTACGGCCTGGAAGGACGCGCGCTGGCCGCCGGGGCCGCCGGGGCCATTTTCCACTACGTCCGCGAGACCCAAAGAGGGTCGCTCTTTCATTTTGATACCATCCGCTTCTACCAGGAAAACGACTCGCTGATTCTTGACTCCGCCACGCTGCGAAACCTGGAGTTGATTGAGCCGCTGGCCGGAGGCCCCCGTCACGCAACTTTGCTTGCGGTTCTGGACCAGTGCGTCACTTCACTGGGCGCCCGGAAATTGAAGAGCTGGCTCCTGCGGCCTTCCACCGACGGCAAGGAAATCGAAGCCCGCCTGGACACCGTGGAAGAGCTTTCCACAAACATCATTGCCCGGGAAGAGGTGCGCCGGGTTCTGAACGGAATCCAGGACCTGGAGCGTATCCTCGGCAGGGTCTCACTGGAATCGGCGAATGCGCGCGACCTGCTGGCGCTCATGGCTTCGTTGGAACAATTGCCGCTGGTCCGTACGTATCTGGCGAGCTTCCACGCGAAGAGATTCAAGGAACTTCATGAGCGCCTGGATGAGTTGAAAGATGTCTATGAGATGCTTGAGCGGTCGATTCACCCGGAGCCTCCGGCGCTGCTGACCGAGGGCAACCTGATCCGGCCGGGCTATCATGCCGAACTCGATTCCCTAAGGGAAATCAGCCGGAACAGCAAGCAACTGGTCGCCGGAATTGAAACGCGCGAGCGCCAGCGCACGGGCATTAATTCGCTCAAGGTGCGCTTCAACAACGTTTTCGGCTACTACATCGAGATCACCAAATCCAACCTGCATCTTGTACCTTCCGATTACCAGCGCAAGCAGACGCTGGTGAACGCCGAGCGCTTTTCAACGCCGGAACTGAAAGAGCTTGAGGCAAAGATTCTGGATGCCGAGGAAAGAAGCCAGAGTCTGGAACGGCAACTGTTTGTGGAGATACGAAGAACCGTCGGGACGGAAGCGCGCCGCATTCGCCAGACGGCTCAGGCCCTGGCAGAAGTCGACGTGCTGGCGTGCTTTGCGCACCTGGCAGCGGAAAGGAACTATTGCCGGCCGGAATTTTCGGAAAACGGGGAGATGGTCATCTTCCAGGGACGCCATCCTGTTATCGAGCACATCGTAGCCAGGGAGGAAGCCGGCCATTTCATCCCAAACGACCTCTATTTGAATCCCACGTCGGACATTCTCCTTATCGTGACCGGCCCCAACATGGGGGGGAAATCCACTTACCTGCGCCAGACCGCACTGATTGCCCTGATGACCCAGATGGGCAGCTTTGTTCCTGCCGAGCGCGCCAAACTTCCTATTTTCGACCGCGTCTTTACTCGCATAGGGGCATCGGATAACCTGGCGCGCGGTCGTTCGACTTTCATGGTGGAGATGACGGAAACCGCGACCATCCTGAACACGGCAACGCCCCGCAGCCTGGTGCTGCTGGATGAGATCGGCCGTGGGACGGCTACCTTCGACGGACTGGCGATTGCCTGGGCCGTGGTCGAGCATCTGCTGACGCACACCCGGGCCAGAACTCTTTTTGCCACCCACTATCATGAATTGACAGAGCTTGAGGATCTGCTGCCCGGCGTCCGAAACTATCACGTCTCCGTCAAGGAATCCGGTACCAACATCATCTTCCTTCGCAAGGTCGAACCGGGCAGCGCCGACAAGAGTTACGGAATTGAAGTGGCGCGCCTGGCCGGGCTTCCTGCCAGCGTGGTCGACCGCGCAAGAGATGTCCTGAAACGCCACGAACAGAGCGAGCATACCGTTAGCGGAAGACTCGCCGAAAAGAAGCGGGAATCCAAAGACGTACAGTTGATGATTTTTACTCCATTGAACACCGAGGTGGTTCAAGCGATTGAAAAGGTCGATCTCGATAACTTGAAACCTCTCGAAGCTTTGAATCTGCTTGCCGAACTCAAAAAGCAAATCCAATCGTAAGGTCTTGCGGCCGGCCGACACACGCTTGTTAGTGGGCTTGATGGCGGGGACGTCTCTCGACGGCGCGGATGCGGCCTTGGTCCGCTTGACAGGCCCAGCCACAGGACCTCGCGTTCGGTTGCTCGGCTTCGCCTCTATACCCTACTCGTCCAGTGTTCGGCGGAGAATTCTTCGGGTTGCGACCGGCGAGCCGGTTCCGGCGGGAGAAATCAGCCAACTCAATTTCCTGCTGGGATCGCTCTTTGCAGATGCAGCGATTCAGGTTTGCCGAAAGGCCGGCATCGAGCCTCAGCGGCTTACGGGGATCGGTTCACACGGCCAGACCATCTTCCACCAGGGATTCGCGACCCGCGAGTCCGGTCGCAAAATCAGTTCCACCTTGCAGATTTCCGAGCCGACCGTGATTGCCGAGAGGACCGGGGCGCCGGTGGTCGCCAATTTTCGGACGGGCGACATGGCGGCGGGAGGCCAAGGAGCGCCACTGGTACCCCTGGTCGATTACCTGCTGCTTCGGGACAAGAGACAGGGCACAGTGGCTCTGAACATCGGCGGAATCGCCAACATCACGGTCATCCCCGCGGGGGCTTCTCCGGAGGACGTTTACGGCTTTGATACCGGACCGGGCAATATGATTATGGACGGCCTGGTGCGTGCTCTCACGCGGGGACGAAGCCATTATGATTCGGGAGGCCGGATGGCCGCGCGCGGCAAAGTTCTTGATGGCGTTCTGGCCCGGGTTCTTCGCTTCCCTTTTTTCCGAAAGGCGCCTCCGAAGAGCGCCGGCCGCGAACAATTTGGAGAGGAATTCACCAGACGTTTTTTTCTAGGCAGGCGTCCCGGCGCTCGCGCGGAAGACCTGCTTCGGACGGCCAATGAGCTGACGGCCAGAACCGTTGCCGACGCATTGCGGCGATTCGTTTATCCCCGCGCCAGCGTCCAGCGTCTGGTGGTTTCAGGCGGCGGCGCTCATAACCAGCTGCTGCTCAGCCGGATCGGGGAGCTGCTCCCTGAAATCAAGGTGATGTCCTCAGACGCATTCGGGCTTCCGGTGGACGCCAAGGAAGCAATTGCCTTCGCCATCCTCGCCGATCGAACCTTGCAGTGCCTGAGCGGAAACCTGCCCACTGTGACCGGAGCACGCAGGGCAGTCGTTCTTGGAAGTATTTCCCGGCCGTGAAATCTTGCCTGCCTCAAACGTGTAAGCCCAAATGGTACAAGTTGATGATCAGCAGTTCCCTCAGAGAGTAGAGGGCGCGGGCAAAGGGTTCAGCTTCAATAGGGCTTGCGGGTGCCGGGGAAGGGTAGGCGGTGATCCCGAATGAAGAAAAGAGCAATTTGATCCGGTAGAGGTGAAAGCCGTCGCTGACGGCCACACAGGTAGATTTTCCCCGTGCTTTCAGCATCCGGGTTACGGCCTTGACCGACTGGAAAGTTGTGTCGCTTCGGGTCTCAGCCAGGATCCTGCGGGCGGCAACTCCCTGCTGAATCAGGTAATCGCGCCCTACGCCACCTTCAGTGAAGTGTGGGTCTCCGCCGCTTCCACCCGTCGTAATGACCAGAGGAGCAAAGCCCCGCTCTTCCAGGTCGAAAGTATGATCCAGACGAGCTTTATAAACAGGTGAAGGGTGGCCGTCATATTCGGCGGCTCCAAAGACAACAATGGCGCCAGCCTGTCGGGCTTCGTCCTGCCCGGCCTGACGTCGAATGGCCTTATAGAGGGACACCTCCCACAAGACAAGGCAGGAAAGGCAAGCAAGCAGGATGAGGAGTATCCAATGGCGCAGACGCACGGGGGTTCAGGAAAGAAATTCTTTCAGTTCAGATTCAGTGATGCTGCCGAAACGCAAAATGCGGGCCCGATCCCCCTGGAGCTGAACAACCGTCGAGGGGTTCCCGCCCGCTGTACTGCCGCCGTCCAGAATGAGTGGCAGCGAGTCGCCGATTTGCTCCTCAACCTGAGCGGCTGTAGAGCATGCTGGATGTTCGGATAGGTTAGCGCTGGTTCCGGTGAGGGGCCGGCCTACTGCCGTAATCAAAGCCTCCGCCAACGGAGAGCGTGGCCAGCGCACTCCTACGCGGCCTGTGTTCGCCGTCACTTTCAAAGGGATTTGGCGCGAAGCAGGAGCTACTATCGTTAGAGGACCTGGCCAGAACTTCTTTGCCAAGGTGAAAAAGAGCTGCGGCGGATTGGCGACTAGGTCGGCAGCCTGGTCCAGCGACGCAACAAGCAGGGGAATGGGCCTGTCTGCAGACCTCCGCTTAACGCGAAATAACTCGGTGATTGCAGCCAGATTAAAGGGGTCCGTACCCAGGCCGTAAAATGTATCCGTCGGGAAGGCGATAACCTTGCCGGACAGAATCAGCCTGGCCGAGTATTCCAACGCGTATTCGAGATTTGGTTTGTCAACCTTCAGTATCTCTGCCATTGAGCATTGCCTGAAACTGCGTCCTGGGACGAATCTGACCCTAACATATGGTGCTGGGCGGGTCAAGACAGCCCGATGCAATCGTTTCCGACATCGGCCCCGAAGGTCCGCGGTGGACATTGTTGTCAAAAATACTCTTGACTTCGCCAAAGCACATGAGTGAGAATCTGATTAATCAGAGGAAAAGTGTACTTCCTTAATTTCTCTAGGAAATGGGGGTGTTGATCGTTTGGCCGAGATTCGACTACAGGAGGGAGAGTCTTTAGAAAGCGCCCTCCGCCGCTTTAAGCGCAAGGTCCAGCAAGAGGACATCATAAAAGAAATCAAAAAACATTCCTTTTATCTCAAACCAGGAGAGAGAAAGCGAGTCAAAGCGGCCTTGGCGCGGAAACGAGCCCGCAAAAAGGCCAGGCACGACCAGGACTAACCCTGACGGCACATGAGGGGCATTCGCTGTCAGGTAAGGGATTGGTCAGGCAGGGGGCTAATCATGGAATACCGGGATCGGGTCCTCAAGTGCGTCGACTGCGGAGCGGAATTCGTTTTTACGGCAGGCGAACAACTCTTCTTCGCAGACAAGGGGTTCAAGAACGAACCGAAGCGCTGTAAACCTTGCAAGTCCAAGAGAACGCAGTTACTCAATGGGCAGGGTCATCGGCGTGTGGAAACCAGCACGGTCTGCTCACAATGTGGGAAAGAGACCACTGTACCCTTCAAGCCGACTCAGGGGCGTCCTGTCTATTGCAGGGAGTGCTTCGAGCAACGGCGAGCCGCGGGTTCTCCGGCTTGATCTGACGGCAGCGTTCCATCCTTTTTCTTCCCTGAGAAGGGATTGGGTTCCGGTGTTTGGAGCCGCGGGGCAGCCGCTGAATGCATGTCCGTTTTGTGTCCCCTCAGCCGAACGGACAACGTTTGTCTCCTTGCAGCTCTGAGTTGTGCATGTTCTTGCCTCAAAGGTCATGAATAGAGGGACTGCGATCCGTCCTGCGGCAGCCCCTCTTTCACCACATCCTTGAAGAACCCCCTCTGGCGCAACGGGCTCCAGTTCTCATAACATGGAACAATGATGACCACGTTCCACCTTATCAATTTCGGGTGCAGGGCGAGCCATGCGGACGGAGCCGCAATCAAAAAGCAGTTGGTCGTGAGGGGATTCAGGGAAGCGAACGCGGATGAAAGTGAGGTCGCCGTACTCAACACCTGCACTGTCACAGCCGCTGCTGACGCTGAAGTGCGTCAGGTTATTCGCCGTATCCATCGGTCCAACCCCCGCTGTAAGATTCTGGTGACCGGTTGCTACGCCCAGCGTGCTTCCGACGAAATTGCAAAGCTGCCGGGTGTGACTTGGGTGATTGGAAACTCCCACAAACACGCGCTGGCGGAAATCTTGTCTGGCGATACCTCGAGTGGGGCCCCGGCGGGAGATCTGCCTTCAGCGGAAAAGCCGAGCGACATCTACGGAACGACCTTTCCTGTTTTTAAAGCTCAAACAACGGAGCCTCAGGTTTTGGTGGGTGAGATCGGGGACGTTTTCCACTTTGCTCCGGTCTTCGCCGACGATCGCACGCGGCCGACGGTGAAAATTCAGGATGGCTGCAACGCGCGCTGCTCGTTCTGCGTGATTCCGCACGTCCGTGGCAAAAGCCGCAGCATGGAACCGGAAAGAGTCATCGGGCAGATCCGCGAGTTGGAACAGAACGGTTATCAGGAAGTTGTCCTGTCAGGCATCAATCTGGGCAGTTACGGCCGCGATCTGGATCGACGTTACAACTTCCTGGGTCTTATCAAACAGATTCTGTCGCAGACCCGGATCCCGCGGTTGCGGATCAGCTCGATTGAGCCGATGGACGTCAGCCATGAACTGATCACGCTGGTGGCGACTGAGCCACGTATGGCACAACACTTCCATGTGCCACTGCAAAGCGGCAGCGACAGAATCTTGCGGCTTATGAATCGGCGTTACTGGACCGCGCAATACGCTGAGCGAATCATGTCGGTCCGCGAGCGGATTCCCGCTTGCGGCATTGGAGCAGACGTCATGGTAGGGTTTCCCGGAGAGACCGAATCGGACCATGCCGAAAGCCTCCGATTCATCAACTCCCTGCCTTTTACCTATCTCCACATTTTCCCGTACTCGGCCCGGCCGGGAACACCCGCGGCGGGGCGCCCTGAGCAGTTGGACGGAAGGCGCATCCACGAGCGTGTGCGCGAAATGAAGTCGCTGATTGCAGCCAAGCGCGGCCAATTTCTGCACGCGCAGATCGGGCAAAAGCTGAACGCTGTGGTGCTGCACAAATCCCAGGATGAAGTCCCCTCGGCCATTTCCAGCAATTACCTGCAAATCTCTCTTCCCGGGGCAGCCGTGTTCCCGAACACGCTGGTTGATGTTGAAATAGGGCGGGTTCACGAAGGTGGACTGGTCGGACGTGCAGCCTGATCACAATTCTCTTTCATCAATATTCACGAGCCGCCTGAACCGTGTCGCATATTTCGTCGTTACAGACCATCCTCAATCTTTGTTTTTTGTGGCATACTGTATAAATGGCAAGAGGTTGGGAAAGCAAGGCAGTAGAAGAACAGATGGAAATTACGGAATCAAAAGAAACAGAATCAGACCTTCCTCAGATAACCCCGGAACAGCAGCAGCGGCAACGCGAGCGAGAAAGCCTTGAGCTTTCCCGTTCCCGCGTCGAACAGGAGCTTACAGCGGCAACGCACCCGCGTTACCGGAGTTCGCTTGAAGCTGCTCTCAGGTATCTTGAGGAAAAGATGGCTGCCCTGGACTAAGGTCCTGGCTGTCATTAGACTGTCCGATTCTCTTATGAGCACGCCACGCCCCCATGTTGAGCATGGGTATTGCGACGCATGCGGTGTAGAGTAAGCTGTGCTCTTAACCGTCTCTGAGGAAACTTTTGCCCCTTGCTCCGCGGTCCTCTTTGTCACGGTGCAAGGGGACAGGATGAAGTGCATTCTGCATTGCAAGGTCGTAAATTCTTGATTTCCTGGCAGGAATTCTTCTCTGTGTGCTCAGTGCCTGAAAAGATCCAACACGGAGGGCGCTGAGACGCTCCGTGGCTCTGCCGCACTGCGCCTTCAGCCACCGCCCTGCCTGTTCCGGAACTGCCATACGTTCACGCCGGGCATTTCTTGTACGGCTCACCACCACCTGAATCTATCAAGAATAGTTACCGTAATCTGAAGTGATTTTATCTGAGTCGACATGGCAACCGATGAAGGAGCCTCGAAAGGCCCGCCCCATTCACGAGGTCAAAAACACCAAGCAATTCTCTGTCCGCGTCCGCCGTTTTTCATGTATGCTGAGATTCCATGGAAGTTAACAAACCTCTCTCCGAAGCTGAGACAAACGAGCTCGAGCAATTCCTCGACTCGGACGACGTCTCCGAAGACGCTTTGAATATTTCTTCGCTGCATGGCTTCCTTACGGCCTTGGCTCCTGCCGTATTCCGTTACAGCCATCTTCGACTACTGGCGGGAGGACCGAGGCATGCTGCCGAAAGGTTTGAGGCTCGATCCTTCATTTATCCGCGAAGCGCCCAAAGCTGGCCGCAACGATCCCTGCCCCTGCGGCAGCGGCAAGAAGTACAAGAGATGCTGCGGCACCCCACAACCAGGGCCCACGGCCTGACCGGCATACCGCCCAATAAGATTGGACGCACCGGCGCGATTCCACTGAGGAAGGCGCCCTATTCGGAGCGTCGGCGACCTCGGACGACCAAGACCACAGGGGGTAGTAATGATCGTTGTGGATTCTCATCTCGACATAGCCTGGAATGCTCTGAACTGGAATCGCGACTTGACGCTGCCGGTGGAGGGGATTCGGCGCGTAGAAGCTGAAATGTCCGATTACCACCGGGGTGCAAACACAGTTTGCTTTCCGGAAATGCGCCGGGGCGACGTGGCGATTTGTCTGGCCACCGTCCTGGCCCGTTCCACAATTGTGAACCAACCGCTCCTTGATTACCGAAGCCAGGAGATCGCCTCGGCTATGGGCCACGGCCAGCGAAAGTACTACCAGATTCTGGAGGGGCAAGGACAGCTCCGGATGTTGCGAAAAGCGGACGACATCGAGAATCACCTTGAGGCGTGGCGCAAGGGCTCCCGCGAAGCTATAGGCTACATCCTGAGCATGGAAGGGGCGGATCCGATCCTTTCGCCCGACGATGCCGCAGGCTGGTGGAAGAAAGGTCTGCGCGTGGTCGGCCTCTCTCATTACGGAGCCGGCACTTATGCCCATGGGACGTCAGGTCCGGGCGGACTGACACCGAAAGGATTCGAGCTGTTGAAGGCGTTCGAACAATTGGGAATGATTGTGGACGTCACTCATCTGACGGACAAGGGATTCTGGCAGGTGCTTGATTCCTTTCAGGGCAGGGTGCTAGCGAGCCACAACAACTGCCGTTCGCTTGTTCCTGGTGATCGCCAGTTCTCGGACGAGCAGCTCCGGGCACTGATTGCGCGCGGCGCCGTCATCGGCTCCGCGCTGGACTCCTGGATGTTGTGGCCGGGATACGTTCGCGGCCAGACGGACAATGGCTTGGTCAAACTCAGAATGGTCGTCGACCACATGGACCACATCTGCCAGCTCGCAGGGAATGCTGCGAATATCGGGATTGGAAGCGACCTCGACGGCGGATTTGGCAGAGAGCAATCCCCTAGCGACCTTGCAACAATTGCCGACCTTCAAAAGATACCGTCACTGCTTAAGGAAAGGGGGTACGCCGAAAGCGATACTGAAGCAGTCATGCACGGCAACTGGGTTCGATTTTTCAGCGAGGCCTGGCGCAACCTGCCCGACTAATTCAGGAGAAACTGATTTCCAAGGCATCTCTGTACTGAATCTTTAAGAACGCGCCGTGGACCAGGGGACTCCCAGAATGGGAAATCACTGGAGGGTCTTTTGGTTATACGAACGGTATGGCCGTTAGTTCAGACAAGAAATATTTGTTCATGGTCGAAAGTGACACCGATCGCATTTTTCGATTCCTACTCCAGGAAGGTGGCCCAATAGGGGTCTCCGAAAGTATACGCCGAGGACGTGGGTCGTGTTCCCGACGGACTCACCCTTCGGGCTCACAGGGCTTCGCGGAGAGCAAGGCCCGTTTTTAGCTCGGCGGCTTGACTTCGCATTCAGCGAAGACTAAGATTGTTTTTTACACGCCCGGCGGGCTCACCAGCCTGAGGGTAGGACGCCGGATGAGCCAAGTTCAACGCCTGCTAGGATTTCTCCGACCTTACAGACTGCGCTTTATCATAGCTGTTGTCCTGATGGCTGTGGTGGGCGCCTGTGAGGCGATGACTGCCCTTCTCATCAAACCGATCGGCGACAACGTTCTGAAGCCCAACGCCGGTTCCGGAGGCATTTTTCTCTTCAAGCTTCCCTGGAATCATCACCCGTTGTACCTGCGTGACTTTTTCCCCGGCCACATCCACAATGTCTGGACAGTCGTAGTCCTCTCCATCATCGTGGTGACCATTGTCAAGGGACTCGCGCGGTACACGGCCACGGTCAGCATCAACTTCATCGGCCAATCCGCCGTCCGGAATCTGCGCAACCAGCTCTATTCCAAAATCGTTCAGCAGTCCATGGCCTTTTTCAAGAGGAATCCTACCGGTCGCCTGATGTCGGCAATCAGCAATGACACCGACAAGATTCAGTTCGTGGTTTCCCAGGTATCTGCGGACTTCTTGAGAAACACTTTCACTCTGATTGGATTACTCGCCGTCATCTTTTATTATGATTGGAAACTGGCGCTCATTTCACTTGTGCTTGTGCCTTTGGTAGTGCTCCCCTCGGCAAATATTGGGCGGTCAATCCGTCGCTCCAGCCGCTCCAGTCAGGACCGGATGGCTGATATCAACAACCTCGTCCAGGAGACCTTTACGGGCATTGGGATTGTGAAGGCCTTCGTTATGGAACACTTTGAGGTGGCGCGGTTCAAGGCAGCGACCCACAAGCTGCTCCATACGAACATGCGCTGGGTCAGGGCCCAGGCTGCAACGGCTCCGCTGATGGAGCTTCTGAGTATGATTACCATTGCCGGTCTCCTGCTTTACGAGCGCAATGAGATTCTTCACCATGCGCAAACCATGGGCGGTTTTCTTGCTTTTGTTTACGCCCTGTTCAGGATGGGTGAACCAATAAAGCGCTTGACGGGCGTCAATAACGCTGTTCAGCAGGCTGTCGGGGCTTCGGAGCAGGTATTTCAGTTTCTGCAGGCAAGTCCGGAAGTCGCTGAAAAATCCGGTGCTATTGAGCTGCCACCTTTCCAGAATGAAATTGTTTTTGACCACGTGGATTTCGAATATGAGGAGGGCACTCCCCTCTTGCGGGATGTCAACCTGCGAATTCGGAAAGGTGAAGTTGTAGCTCTTGTGGGATCAAGCGGGGCCGGGAAAACAACCTTGGCCAGCCTGCTTCCCAGATTCTACGATGTCACACACGGCCGCCTGCTCATTGATGGGCATGATGTTCGTGACGTCAAGCTCAGCTCTTTGCGTTCCCGGATTGGGATGGTCACACAGGGCACCATTCTCTTTAACGACACCATTTTCAACAACATCTGCTATGGCAACGGATCCCGGAGCCAAGCCGAGGTCGAGGAGGCTGCTCGCGCCGCCTTGGCACACGATTTCATCCTGGAAAGGCCTGGGGAATATCAGAGCGTAATCGGCGAACGTGGCCAGCGTCTTTCAGGAGGACAGCGGCAGCGGCTGGCGATCGCTCGCGCGCTGCTTAAGAATTCTCCCATCCTCATTTTGGACGAAGCGACTTCCGAGCTGGATACCGAATCGGAAGCGCTGGTGCAAAAAGCGCTGGGCAATCTGATGGCGGGGCGAACTGTTCTGGTTATCGCGCACCGGTTAAGCACCGTTCGGCGCGCAGACCGCATTGTGGTTCTGGACCGAGGGACGATCTCAGAGGTGGGCACCCACGAGGACCTCGTAACACGCGGAGGGATCTACCAGCGTCTCCACGAACTCCAATTCGTGGATGCAGGAGCATAAATTCAGCATTGGGGCCGAGGCCGGGCGGGGGCACCGGTTGCAACGGTCGCATGAGGCGAGATGGTTCGAAGCATGACAGGTTACAGCAAGGTACGGCAGGAGGAGGTCGATTTTTCTCTGACCGTAGCAGTCAAGTCCGTCAATCATCGCTTTCTTGACTTGCAATTTCGGCTCCCTTCGGAACTTGCATCTATAGAGCCCATGTTGCGGGGAATTGTAAAGGATCACGTCAGCCGAGGCCATGTGGAAGTGAGTGTTAACCTGGAAAGGGCAGGCGCCGGAGATCTAAGGCTGAATCACGAGTTGTTGAATGCCTATGTCGTAGCCTGCCGGCAGTTGCGTGCTGAGCTGGGTTCGGCCGCCGAACCAGACGTAGTGCAGCTTCTGAGAATTCCCGGAGTAGTTGCGAGCGACGGCGAACTCTCGGACAAAGAATTAGCGGGCATTCGGAAGGTTCTAGAACCAACCTTGGCAGGTGCACTGGAAACGCTCAACACGATGCGGGATCGCGAAGGGGCGGCTTTGGAGAAGGATCTCCGCGAGCGCCTCGATCACCTGGAGTCCTTACGCAAAGGGGTTGCCAAGCTTGCCCGCCGCATTCCGCAGTACACTCAACAGCGGCTGGAAAACCGGTTACGGGAACTGCTGGGGGCTGTGCATGTCGACGCCGCCAGGCTGGCTCAGGAGATCGCTTACCTGGCCTCGCGGTCGGATATCTCGGAGGAACTGACCCGCTTTCAGAGCCATCTGGTCCAGGCGCGCCAGCTGCTTGCCGAAAGTCGGGAGGTGGGTAAGAAGTTCGACTTTCTCCTCCAGGAACTCAACCGGGAAGCGAATACGTTGCTTTCTAAGACCTCAGATGTGCCTGAAGTCGGCGCCGAGGTTGGTCGCCAAGCCATTGAAATGAAGTCAGAGATTGAGAAGCTGCGAGAACAGGTGCAAAACATCGAGTGAAGGCGCCCCGCACAACCAAACCGCCGAACAGGCGTGGCAGCATCTTCGTTATTTCTGCACCT
>JAKASH010000652.1:0-1404 GCA_021828225.1 Acidobacteriota bacterium
GGTTGGTATGGCTTGTAGGTCTTCGACATGTCCCCTCTTGTGCCACACCCCCGCCTGTGAATTCAAGAAAAATCCGCAATTCTCGGACACGCTCCTAGGGAGGATTGTAACGCCAATCGATTCCCACGGCTTGCGCCGGGGCTAAAATCTTTCGGCCCTCCGGGCCTGGAAGAAAAACCCACGGTCAATCAAAGAACGTTTGCCCATGGCGACCATCTGTTTCGGTCCGCGATTCTTTCGCAGTCGCGTCGAAAGCGATTTGACTATGGTCTCGGACCATGGTACAAGTTGTGAAAGAGGATGACATGGAAACGATGGCGGTATCAAAATTCAAAGCAACCTGTCTGGCGGTTTTGGAGCGCGTTCGGCGCACGAAGCGGCCGGTCCTGATCACCCGCTTCGGCAAGCCCGTTGCCGAAGTTGTCCCTCCGCCGCCCGCTCCGCACCCGGACGTCTGGCTAGGCGCGCTCGCGGGCACGGGCCGCATTGTGGGCGACATCATCCGTCCCGCCGCTGACGAAACCGACTGGGAAGTCCTGTGAAGCTCCTGCTGGATACTCACATCTGGCTGTGGAGCATCCTCACGCCGGAACGCCTCTCGCCAAAAGTTCGCCGCGCGCTTCAAGACCGCCGCAATGAGCTGTGGCTTTCTCCCATCAGCACGTGGGAGCTTGCGGTGCTCGCGGCCAAGGGGCGCGTGGTGCTTAATGAGGACGTCGGCGAGTGGGCGGCGAAGGCGATGGCCGTCGCGCCCTTGCGTGAGGCGCCCCTGACGCACGAAATCGCCCTTGAGACAACCAAGTTGCGCCTGCCGCACCGCGATCCGGCGGATTATTTTCTCGGCGCTACGGCACGCGTCCTGGGTCTCACCCTGGTGACGGCGGACAAAAGGCTGATCCAAGCCCGTCAATTCCCTGTCCTGGCGAATCGCTAGCGCCTCGCGCTTGCCGTATGAAATCTTTTCGTCTGTGAGGTGGTACTATATACGTCCGGCGGGCGGCGAACGACGGGAAGCTAAAGACTCACGCTGGCCGGATAAGCCTTGAATTACATTGATCGTACTGATCTTAGGGACGCTAATCCAGCTCCGCGACCGAGGCGGCTGTTGTGGCTCATAAGGCTGGTGTAACTTCGAGCAATTCGGGAAATGGGCGCCTTGGCCCTGTTATGAGAATGGCGGTTGGGAGTCCTTTCCAGGGATTCTTCATCATTACTTGCGTCGTCCTCATCGTGGTTGGCCTGTTCTACTTCGCCTCCTTTTTGCTGAGCTCGCAAACGCTTGGGAATTCACTCCGCGGGTCCGCCGAGCTCCGATTGCAACACGCAGTGGTCTCACTTTTTGGGTTCGCAAGGCCGGTCGTATTAGCATGGGCCATTGTTGTCATCGTATCGGCTGCGATTCGG
>JAKASH010000652.1:1414-2815 GCA_021828225.1 Acidobacteriota bacterium
ACGGGACGCCCCGACGGCCCGCCGGCGCCTTGTCCGAGAGGGCGATGTTACCGGGGCGCCCGAGCCCGCCGGCACCGAGGGTCAGCGCCGGCCGAGCAGCCGGTCGAGGAGCGACGGCTTGTCGCCGGCCTCCACCGGGTGACCCGCACAGCGCTGCGATTCGGGGACGGTCCCAGACTCGCTTAAAACCTTCAAGCGCGCAAAATGAATCAGACGAATAGGGCATATTTCCACGCGGACGCCGCTCTCCCGTTCTTTGTGACACGGCTTGCTTCACTACTGCTTTCACTGGGGCTGTCCTGGTGTCTTTTCAAGGTGTACAAGCACTTTTCCCTCCACTTAAATGAAGAATTTTTTCGCTTCGCTTCAGCAGTCGCCGTGGTGACTCCCCTCGAATACCTTCTCACCTCGACTAGAGTGGCCTCACCCACGCTCGACGTCCGGCTCTACCTTTGGCTTCAATGGGTAGTCCGGCTCCCGCGCTATTGGATCGATAGGTTTGGTCGCAGATTGACCCATGTAGCTTTCGTCTCGGGCTCGCTGGGGACAGCGGTCGGAATCATCACGCTTGCCGCTCATGGGTGGACGCATTCTGCCATCCTGGATCACGCCACGAGTGACCTGCCGGCGGCAGGCTTGAGCCTGGCATTGGGTACCCTCGCCATATTCTCCACAGTAGTCGGCCTAGTGGTCCAGAGCACTCTCCAGGATTATTCCCCTTCGTTTCTCTGGGTCATCGTTCGAAACAGAATTTACATCACATTCGGCGTCATGTCCCTCGGCATAGGCTTGCTGAACCTCCTGGTTCTTTTTCGAGGTTCAACGGCGGATTTGCGGAAAGCATGCCTCCTCGGCTCCCTATACTGTATCGCCAGTCTCCCGTTCCTGATTATCGAGACCCTCTACTTCCTAGACGTTTCTAATGTAATACACAAAATCGCAGCGGACGCCGTTCGGTTGGTTCGCAGGGCTATAGAGGAACAACCCCCTATCATGTCCGTTGACCCCGATGACTCTGGTCTCGCAATCCCAACATCCATGCAGTGGCGAATGTTCCGCCAGAAGTGGCTGTTCGGTGTCATGCCCATTCGCGCAGCGCTCCCGAAGTTTGATGTGGCGCCCGAGGTTACCACTGCTCTGCAGGAGAGGATCAGGCCGATCACGAGCACCTGTCTCAAATCGGTCTCGCTTGACCGGAGAGAGGTTGTGCTGGCGTGCCTAAACCAAATCTCGAACGTGGCCGGTGAATACATAAATGCTAGGAAATCGTATGAAGGCAGCCCGGATGCCTTTCTGCTTTTCATTATTGACATCTGCATAAATAATGCAATATACTGACCTTCAGGAGGGAACAGGTATGCCTCGACCGAAGGGCAGTGCCGATCTGATCGAAGACCGTCG
>JAKASH010000653.1 GCA_021828225.1 Acidobacteriota bacterium
CCTGGATGGCCGCCTTGGACTTCAACGAACCCGTCATGCTGCACGCAGACAGCAGAAATGTTCCGACAACCGCAACAATCGAAAATTTACGCACGAATCCTTCCCCCTTGATGGTGCAATAAAACTACAACAATTTAATGAGAATTGTCAAAGGGCCAGCGTCAAATCTCCGACATCAGCACGACGGCATCCGCGGCCGGTGGAGGACCGCGGAAAGCCATCGTACGAGAGTTGATCTCCCGGCTTAATGCACCGGAACCGCCAGCGAAGGAGTGGTGAGCACTCCCGATCCGCTCACACTCGAGCACCCTGCCGCGCCCGCGCCGCTGGAGCATCCCCACCAGTTTTCCGTAGCGTTAACGACGCCCGAGCCATGGTTATCAACGCCCACGGCCCCCTGGCCGAGGAGGTTGTTAAGATGGACGTCCACCTGTGCGCCGGTTTTGACCGCGACACCCACAGCCTCGTGCTTGATCACGTTCTGCGCGATCACGGTGCCCATGATGGGCGAAAGTCCATACACATTGATCCCCGTCGGACCCGGGGTCGCCGCGTCCTCAGTGTCCGCTCCGTTGCCGGAGATCTGGTTGCCGACAATGACGTTATCGTTGAGATTTTCGCCCGGCGAGTGGGCGTGCATGGCCACGCCGGGAAGTCCATTGTCCGTCAGTACATTGTCGATGACCACGTTGCCGGTAACCGTTCCGCCCGGCAGGAAGGTGAAAATGCCAACGCCCGCGCCGGCTCCCGGAACCTGATAGCCGTTGTGAATCGAATCATTGTTGGCGATCGTGTTGTGATAAATACCGAAAGGCGATCCCGAGCCAAAGCCAGAGGCTGCGGGATGCGAGGCCATGACGATTCCGCAGTCGAAGGGATTGTTCCTGAACACATTGCCGGTAATCAGGTTGTCGTGGGTCGCCGCGGTCTCGTCGCTGATCAAGATCCCGCCTGAGTTATTTTCAGAGGTGTTGCCGGCCACGACCGAATAGTCGACACCGATAATGTGAATTCCCTCACCACAGTCCTCGCCTTCCGCGGTTTCAAAAGATGGAATGCCCGGGCAAGTGAAAGTGGTGATGTCAAGGCTCTTGTCGTTGTTGACCACCTGATTGTTCTGGACAGTAACGGACGACGCGTTGGTCACCAGAATTCCCTCGAAGTCGGCGTTCTCCACCGTAAATCCTGTCACGACCACATTTTTGAGGCCGTTGTTGTCGATGCCATCGACGTAAATGCCGTTTGCAAATCCCGTGGCATCAATGATGGTGTTGCTGGCGTTCGCGCCGACAAGCGAGAGCGGGTGCCCGATCACTACGTCTTCCTTGTAGATGCCCGGGGCCACCTGGATGGTGTCATTGTCCGATGATGCGGCAACCGCGGCTTTAATCGTCGGGTAACAGCCCGACGTGCCGCCAGAATTAACACACAGCGTCGCTGCACTTGCTGGCTGGCACAGTCCGGCGATCAACAACGCGCCGAGCGCCATCAGTGATATTCGAAAATAACTGCCCCTGTTCTTCCGACATGCGTACTGAATCATTGCCCCCTCCTTCTTCCTTCTTGAGATATTTGAAGAACTGATAGCGGTGGTGTGAAGACGATGCCCTTGAAATCAGCGCTTCCACCCTCCTGCGTTACAGGCAGACTCCCATCGGCACACAAAACCGCCTGCGCCTCGCCCCGCGAGGCGGAAACCGTTCTTGTTTAGCTCCCTATGCTGTAACCCCTAAGCCCCACTACTATACACTCCCTTCCGGCCGGTTGGGCGAAGATTTTGCAATCTATCAGTCGAAAATGAGCGATTATGACATTTCTCCCAGGCCGGCGAGGGTAACGGTTGCCGCGCCGGAATCAGCCGTGATTCAATGAAGGGATTGGAAGGACGCTGGCCGCGACAGCGTGGCAGGCGATCCACCTACGAGGCCGCAGCCGCCTTTTGCCGCGCGCCGGTAACACCGAGGTTCCAAATTGTACATACCCGAATTTAACCGTCTGAAAGACCATGCCGTGGCGCTCACCTTTATGAAGGCGAATCCGTTTGCGATTGTGATTTCCGCTGCCACGAGTTCGCCGTTCGCAACGCACATCCCGGTGCTTGCAAGCCAGCCGGGAGATCGAGTCCTCTTGCGCGGGCACTTCGCCCGGGCCAACCCGCACTGGAAGCTCCTGAAGGAAGAGCGGGAAACGCTGGTCGTCTTTCATGGCCCACACGCCTACATCTCACCCCGCTTGTACGAGTCGCGTGAAAGCGTGCCCACGTGGAATTACGCGGCGGTCCACGCCTATGGCCCCGCGCGCATCTTCTCGGAGCCGGAACGCCTGGCCGAGATATTGCTCGAAACGATTGCGGTATTCGAACCGGCGTATCTTGAGCAGTGGCAGAACCTTGGGGAGGAATTCCGGGCAAAAATGCTCAGACAGATCGTGGGGTTTGAAATTGCCGCCGAAAACCTGGAGGCGAAATTCAAACTCAGCCAGAACCGTCCCGGAGCCGATCAGGCCAGAGTCATCCAGTCGCTCGAAACCAGCGAAGACTCCGTCATCTCCGGAGTCGCAAAACTGATGAAGGACCAGGGTCTGGGCTTGTAGTCCGCCTGCCGGCGTAGTGCTCATTCCGTCTGGCTCACCCGATTGACGAGTCAAACCCTGCCGCGAGGGAAAACTTTATTCTTTTATTTGTTCGCGTCCAGGAAGCGAAGCACCTGCTCGGTGACGCTGGCCACCAGGGCCTCAAAATCCGCGGAGTCCGTCGAGGCGGCTGCCTGCGGTTTGGTCTTTGTGGGTTCAGTG
>JAKASH010000654.1 GCA_021828225.1 Acidobacteriota bacterium
CGATTCGAATGAAGTTGCGCGTTACTGGGTCGAACGGGATTTTCTCGACCTTCAAGTATTATCTCAACTTGCCTGGTTTGATGAGATTTACCTGTCTTCGGACGATGCCGTGCGTAAACTGGTCAAAAAGGGGCGTGGGTATACCGAGGACGATAAGCTTTTAGTCCGCAAGAAGGAAATTGAAATACTTAATGTGATACTTAAAGAATATCGGGAGGCCTCCGAACGGGGTCAAATCGAACTTTCCACTTCACCTTTTTATCATCCCATTCTGCCCCTGCTTTGCGACACTAATGTCGCCACGGAGTCTCACCCGGGAGTGCGGTTGCCGCGACGCGTTTACCGGCATCCCGAAGACGCTGTTGAGCAGGTACGAGCAGCCATCAGGTTACATGAACAGGTCTTTGGCCATCGTCCCAAGGGGCTGTGGCCGAGCGAAGGAAGCGTTTCTGATGAAGTCTTAAAGGTTGCGGCCGCGGAGGGGTTTGCCTGGGCGGCAACCGATGAAGGCATATTGGGAAGGTCACTGCAGATCGGTTTTGAGCGCTACTCTAATGGCACGCTGGAAGGAGCCCGTGACCTCTATCGGCCTTATCGCTTTGGCACCGATGGCCAGCAAATCTCGATTTTCTTCCGGGATCACTACCTGTCGGATCTGATCGGGTTTGTTTATGCAAACATGCCGCCTCATGCCGCTGCGCACGACCTGCACCAGCGCATTCGCACTGCCGCCCAATGCGCCGGCGAGGGTCCCAAGGTCATCTCCATCATTCTGGACGGTGAAAATGCCTGGGAGTTCTTCTCCGGCAACGGGCGGGAATTCTTAAAGAGCTTTTATAAGAACATTTCAGAAGATACTGATATAAAAGCTGTTACAGCCAGCGAGGCCTTGGAGATTTGTGAGCACGGCAGTCTATCCCACGTTGTTCCGGGTTCCTGGATCAACGCGAACTTTGATGTGTGGATCGGTGCTGAGCAAGACAACCGCGCCTGGGATCTCCTGGCTGATGCCCGAGATTTTTTTGAGCAGAGCAAGGTTTGGAATGATCCTCGAACGTCAGACCATGAGCGGGCCCAGCACGAGGTCTGGATCAGCGAAGGGAGTGACTGGTGCTGGTGGTACGGCCCCGAGCACTCGAGCGGTCATGACGAGGAATTTGATCTTCTCTACCGCAAACATGTGAGCAATATTTACCGTCTGCTCGCTGAATCCCCGCCGGACAATCTGGCGATCCCAATCAAGACGGTTGGACTCCGCGCGGTCAACTACCCTCCAACAGGGACAATCGAACCCCTCATTGACGGTGTCGAGACGAACTACTTTGAGTGGCTTGGAGCAGGCCTTTACATCCCCGACACGAGCTCCGGTTCAATGCACGGCATGCGCAACTACCTGGACGCGCTCTACTACGGTTACGGCCAGCACGCCCTCTATCTCCGCCTCGATTTCCCGCTGTCTTTCAGCCAGGACCTTAGATCCTTTGAGATCCGGATTACGGTCGACGGTGACAGCAATGCCCGGCTGCACGCCCTGGTCCGCGAAGCCAGCATCCGCCAGATCGAATTCTGGCAAGGCAATGAGTCGCTCCTGGTTCCGCTGGCGACGGGTGAGAACTTGCAGGCAAGCTTCTCGCAAATTTTCGAAGTTCGATTGGACTATGATATCTTGAGGACGAGTCCGGGCAAGCAGATTCAGCTTCAGATCTCTCTCTGGGCCAACGACCTGCCGCTCCAGATCATACCGCAAGAAGGCTGGCTGACCTTGGAGCTTTCCGAAGAATTGGCGAGTTGGTGATCGCCTGGAAAATATGATTTAATCGTAAAATAATCTCAGTTAAGCAAGTTATAAACCAATTAGTTGTAATGAATATATAATAATATACGTTAGATCTGGATATCAGGCATCGTCGCCGCCGTTCGGGATAAGAAATCCTATCAGGTTCTGGCCAAAGCCTACTTGTGCCATTCCCACCCCGGAACAATCACGTCAACTGGATCGGAACCAACCGGAACAACGGTAATCAGAGAAAGGGGCGAGGTGCGGACAATGGCCAGGGCGCCTGAGACGCTGTCCGCTACCGCCAGAAATCGCTCATCGGGGGTCAGTGCCAGTGACGAGGGCGACACCCCGACGTGTATCGTGCCGAGGACACTCCGATCGGTGATATCGAAGGCTGTGACAAAACCGTCCCCTGCTGTGGCCAGATACATCACGCTTGAATCCTTTTTGAAAACACCCGCGACAGGATCTCTTCCCGTGGGCAGGACCTGCTCGATGTTGTCATGCGAGGCATCGACAATGGTCATCGTGGAACGTTCGTCGCTCAGTACAAACAGCTCTCCACCATCGGGCTTGAGGACCAGCCCGCTCGGCGTGGATCCCATTTCGATGTGGGCAAGGATCGTGCGGGAGGATACCTCCGCCGCGGAGATCTTATCCGTTCCGGTATCTGCCACAAAGACTTCCGAGCCGTCCAGGGAAACTGCCAGCGGGCCGGGCGATTTGCCGACCGTAACGAAGCCAAGCACCTTCTGCGACGCCGTATCGACAAAGAATAACCGGTTCCCTGCCGGGTCGCTCGCAATCAGGGTTTTCCCGTCGGGCGTGATGGCCAGGGCAGCCAATCCCGGCACCACGGCAACGCGGCCGGTCTGCTCCAGGGTGCTGCAGTCAAGGAAGACGATCTGGCCTTTCTGCGGATCAAGCGTATAGGCATGGGTTCCGCGAGGTGAGAAGACCAGATCCCGCGCCGACTGCCCGATGTCGATGGTGTGCACAACCGTCAGTGCCG
>JAKASH010000016.1 GCA_021828225.1 Acidobacteriota bacterium
CAAAACCGCGACGGTACTCGGCGCCCTCCAGGGTCGGCGTTCGTGGAACCTTCGAGCCATCGATCTTTCCCGGCTCACGACCGAGCGAAACGCAGACGAGCCACGTGCATGGGGATTCGTGTGGCTTAAAAGATACCTCACGTCAGTTCTGAAAAAGGAACGCACACACAACCCTCCTCGGCAAGAAGACGAACGCGTTTTCGGAGGAAGTCGGTGAGGCTCATTGCCTGGCTCAGAATCATTATGAGGTCGTGTCCGTTCATAACAATGAATGAGGGTGCTTTCCCCCGCGTGATAGCGTCCCTCGCGGGTAGACTAATGTCATTGAGTGCTATGAAGACACCCCGTGTAAATGTGGACTTGCCCTCAATCTTGCCCCTGAAAATCAGCAAATCTGCCTCGTGGAGCGGGTGCTTTTCCCATTTCGCCTCCAGTAAGTAGATTTGGCCTTCCAATTCGAACGACCCATCAATTTGTTCTCCTACGACGCGGAACGGTTGGCGAGGATGAAGCTGAAATAAATCAAACAGTCGGTTCAGGAGCTGTTCGAGATCCAAACCGGCTTTGTTCCTGTCGGTGTCTATAGCGAGGCGAAAAAACTCTTCCTTTAACTGCGCGAGCGCCGCAGAGCGTCGCTGTTGCTGTGATTGTGGCTCCGATTGCTGCTCGCGACGTTGAGAAGTGATTCCCGCTTGAGGAATTGGGCCGTCTTGAAGAAGGCGAGCGACAATCAGGCGACATACCTCTCTTAGTTCTCCAGTTCCGTCGGCGTAATCCAGCATGTCACTCATTAGCTTTCCTACCACCGGATTCGCTTCCTTCTGCCAAAAAGCCCGCAGCCGATTTGCCTTCGATCCGCTTGCGTAATCGTAAGACGAGTCATAAATGTCGCGCTCCGTACTATCGCGAATAAACTCAGCAAAGGTTCGGTTGCTGAAGTCGAGCACGTAGCCGGAACTCATTCCAAGGAATTGTTCCAACTTCCGCTTTTCGACAAAAGTGAGGTTCGACATGGCACGACTACATGTAAAAACGATAGGAAGGGTTGGGTGTCTGATTGTCGGAAAGCTCCGTCATCAGCATACCGACCTTGCGCGCGAAAGAAATTGTGATGGGGTAGCGCCCTAGGCCCTCGCTGGAATTCCAGTTCATTTTGGTAAGCGCGAGAAGTTCGCGCGCCCGATCGCGCATATTCGTGCTTCCGCACGATCCAATTTCTAGCGGCGCGGGAATGTGCGGGCCCGGATACTCGTCCCACCAGGAGACGTACCCCATGGTGAACAAATATGATTGGTCGCCGACATTGCACAGCGTGCCGCGCCAAGGTTCCTGCATGCCCTTGCGGATAAGTCGGAATGCCGTGCTCCGCATCCACACAAGGTCGCATGCTGAAACTCGGGCCTCCGCGGCCGACCGAAATCCTTTTTCTTCTTCGGGTTGGTAGGTGCTGGTCTTATGCACGACCACGCGCGTAGGAAGCATGCCCGCTAGTGCTTCGTATTTATCAAGAACGTCTGTCATAAGACTCGCCGCCTGCACGTCGGTAAGGTAGGGTTGGCGGTCTCTGCGCTGATCCTGGGGTACGAGCGAACCCTTCAGAGCAAATGGCTCGATCTCATTCGAAAAAGCTTGGGCGACACTGGCGTAGACGACGTCCCCTTCTCGCCGTTTGAGATGATGAAATGAAATGCCGATGAAACAGGTGTTGCTCGGCAAGTCAGCAGGTCGCCACGGCTCATGTCCTGACTTGTAGAAGAGCGAAGTCGCAAGATTCCACGCTCGCGTGGCATAGCTTTGCCCTTCGTCATCCGGCCTCAGAAATGTGTCGCGCCGCATAACCTGGACCGGCACAGGATTCTGATGCGTCATGATCTTTGCCTTGAGGGCCCGGTAGAAGGTGCGAAAGAGTAGGTCCTCCGCCTGCGTGCGCAGCTCTTCCGCAGCCTTGAGTTCCTCTGGCGTAGGCTGAAAGAGAAACATCTGCTCTTGTTCTTCTTCCCGTTGCAAACGCTCCAGAGCTGCGCGCTCCCTGGCGGAGAGCCTCGGGTTGCTAATACGCATGTCGGCGAGTTCGTCAGGCAGACAGACGACGATGCAGTCCGGGCGCGCGTCACCGAAAAAGCCCTGGATTTTAGCGTCGAATAATTCGAGCAGATCGTCAAACTTCTCGGAAGGCGAAGAACGATAAAGGGCGAGGTTCGCCTTTTCCTCATCCACAGCTCGCACAAATCTGTCTTCGATGACGAATGTCACTCCCAGCGCTTGTTGCGCTCCCGGCCAATTGGGATACCGGCGGGCGCTCCTCTCTCGCGCAATAGACATTCTGTTGAGTCGGGGCAGCCATGCGCGGGCGATCTGCACCTCTACCCTAGGGCCGACGATCCCGATGCGAAGCTCCTTCGGCGCTGACTTGTCTGCCGCCCCGTGCTTCGCCATAACCCGGCGCGGTTCCACACCCATCTCGCCCGACCCGAATACCAGCTTGGGCTCAGGCAGGCATTCGATTCGTATGTTCAGGCTCATTCTTCAGTCCGATCTCCGGTACTTCCACGGTGAGAAAAGTCATGTCAATCAACAGGTCGTCGACGTGAAGGTCGCCGACGTTCATAGTCTGGGCTCCTCGACCGAGGAAGCTTGCCCAAAACGTAAGGTCAGCTTCGACGCTCTTGTTGCGATCAAACTTGATGCGGCGGGTTGCTTTCGCCACGCGTGTGAACGCAGGAAGCGGCGTAAATGCATCGGGCCCCGTAAACATATAGAACGGCTTGATGCGCACGCACCACATTCCGTCCATATCGACGATCTCATACCCAAAGCCTTCGTTCTCGAACCAAGACCTCGGTGGGTCGCCGCGTCTCTTCACGACCTCGCGCCGATTGCCCCGCCGCTGCGCGCTGTTCCATACGATTGTGCGTTCGCCTTTGTTCTTCCCGCCAAAGTAGGCGCGATGCTTGCGGCCGTATTCGAGGACAAGGCCGTCTTTGTCTTCGAAGGTCACAACTTCGTACTCGAAATGCTTGCACAGCAGCCACGAAAGAACGCGCTTTGAATCGGGCGACGCTTCTACTTCCTTACGCGAAAGCATGACGCTTGCTTTCTTGTCGACGATGGGCTCGAGCAACGTCGTCAGAATCGGCAATTGCACGAAACTCCACAATTCTGTTCCTCGGTCCACAAACGTCCCGCATTCACTCAGATCGATCGTGAGAGGCCGGTCGCGCAACGGCACGGTTAGCCGGACAATCGACACGTGCTCGGGGATGGCGCTGAAAGGCAAAACGTTCAGGACGTAAAGCCCAGTCGGGACGTCAGACCGGGCGACACCACGCGTTCCGGCGGATGCCATAGGCTGCGTGATGATCGCTTTGAACCGCGCTTCGGCAGGGTTATGGTAAAACGCAGAACCGCCCCCAGCAGCTAGCATCAGTTCACCTACATCAATCAAGCCGGTCCCTGCCCGCTCCATAGCGCTGATCCCGAAAAAAATGTCACAGAGGGAAGGGTTGCGCTGGTCGGTCACGCCTTCCGACAGGATGATGCGGCCGTCATTCTCAAGCGTGACCTTCCCGGCTACCTTCTGCGTCAGAGCGCCGGGATTGCTGAAAACAATGTCGGAACTTGGATGCAACTCGATGCTGGATGGCTCAGGGACTTCGTAATCCCGATGCACGAGCATGTTGACGAGCAACTCCACTAATACACGCGGCGGGTACGCAGTCTGGTCAGTGTGCTGGCGGCGTCTCTTCAGCTTTAGCATCGGATTGACATCCGTGGTTTCGAGTTTCCGAAGGAGCGCGCGGTGCTGGGTGATGAGGTTACCTTCGTAGATTTGGCGTTTCTTACCCGCTTCCGTGAGCGATACCACGGCTTGCGGAAAAAAATCCTGCGTGCGCTTGCCGAACAGGAGCAGAGCTCCTGCGGTGATTTTGTCGCTGCCCGAATTGACAACAATCAGACCTTGCTCTCGCATTAGGGTGAGCAGCATTAACCTAAACATATGTAAACAATTAAGCTTCTGGCAATACTCGCGCAAAATCGACAGGGCCAAGTCCATGTCTAAATCTTCTAAGGTGGCCTGCGCCGTGACGCGCTCGTCGAACGCCTGAACATCGTGAAGTGTCCTTCCACCTGCTCCTACAGCGGCGTAACGGTCGTGACCTTCGAGTTCTTTTTGAAGTTCGGCGAAGAGCTCATCGAATCCATCGATTCTCAACAGACGGAAATTGGAACCCAAGCGCCGAGCGAAGGCTTCCACATTGGCATGGAGGGAGTCGGCGTGGCGCGTGCACCAGTAAACACCGTTGGGAAAATCGAGGCGGCCTTCTTTGTTCTGGCCGAAGAGTCCCTCCATCACTGAGGGCTCCGACCCTCGGTACCCAATCACAATGACCGGCGATGCATCGAGCATCGGACGTACGCGGGAAACAAGTCCCTTGTCGAGAGCGCCGGTTTCTCCGGCAGCGTTCTTATCGGAATACTGCTCCGCGCGGCCGTGCAACCAGATGATCTGACATCTACTGTACACATTAAATTGATCGTAATCTCCCACTCCCCGGTTGACTTCGTGAACGTGGCGAATATGCGGCTGACGCTCCCTAAGGGCATCAGGAAGGCATGTGTCAAAGTTCGTGGTGAACACGGTCCGAATGAGACCACGCATGACAAAATCGGCCAAAATCTTGTATCCCATACTAATGCCATTAACAGGCCGCATCAAATCAAGAAGCACTCGCTTACGGAATTCAGCGGGGACAAGCAAGTTTTCTACGACGAGAGGAAAATTCTCTGCCAATCGATCTGGACCAGAAATGAACCAATCGAAGGTCTGGAGCCACGATTCCCATTCGGAGGGTTTCACGCGCTCGGGAGGTCGAGAATTCTTCAGTTCGCGCTCTGAATAGACGAGTCGAGCTATTTGCTTTACGGCATCCGCCGCAGTCGGGACACCAGAGCGAAAGGATGCGCCGGCACCAAGCAGGATCAATGGGCAAGGTTCCTCAGTTGATCGCAACAGGGTGTCAAGTGCGTCCACGGCCAATTTGTTACCCAGATCACCCTCTCGCTCAGGATCTACCGTGCGGCGTGTCCATGGGCGTTTCCCTTGGGTGGGTCTAAGCTCAAAACCGGCGGCGGCAGGAATGTCGCCAAAGCCCGAGCCATTCAACTCACGCGCGATGGGTGCATTTTCTGACTGCAATATGTCGATGCCTTCAGGTGTTAACGTATAGCGAACGATTGGCCGCCCTGGTTCCCGGAGCGGAAGGTTTTCCTTAGTTAGAGGGAGCGTACCTTTCTTCTCCAATCTGTGAAGAAACACCTGAATGGATTCGCGGTTTAGGCCGGTAGCCGAAGTAAGGTCCGTTACAGTGAATGACCGTAGTTCAATTGCGGTCTTGCGAAGCTTGTATTGAGCAAGAGAGTCCCTTATCACACGGCGAGTTTCGCAAATTGATTTACTTATGTCAATTAAATAATAGCAATGGCGGACCGCTTCGCGAAGGAAGGCGAATGTCCCTGATTTGTATAATATACAGCCAAGCTGGCCAAGTAGTTAAACGCCTCAGATCTCCGGAAATGGAAGTGCGGCGCGTAACACTGCTTTTGGCGCGAGCTGAAACTTATGTTCTATTGTTCAGAGAGCTTGCCTGTGCTGTCCGTAAGTTCCATCGGATCATGGAGCATAACGCGGCATACAAGCCGCACACACAGCAGTGCGGAGATCAGCTTTTGTCGGGGTTGTGAAGGGGTGGCACTAGAGCATTTTTGATTTAAGTAGCTACGTTTTTGTGCTAGACTTTCCCTGTTCGCCGAGGAGGGAAAGCATGCACGCGTATTCTCAGGATTTGCGGGACCGGGTGTTGCGGGCGTTGGAGCGGAGCGAGCGCCCCACCGCCATCGCCCGTCGCTTCGAGGTCAGTCGCATGTGGGTCTATCGTGTTCGCGAGCGCTGGCAAAAGGCCGGCGTCCGGCGCAGTCTACCGATGGGCGGCTATCGCCGCTCGCGCGTAGCCGCCCTGGAACCTCTGGTGAGTAACTGGATTGAACAGCAGGCGGATCTGACGCTGGCCGAGACCTGCGCGCGTTTGGCGGAGCGGGGGGTCACGATTCGGGTTCCTGCCCTCTGGCATCAGCTCGACAAGTGGGGCTTGACGTTCAAAAAAAACCCTGCACGCCAGCGAGCAAGAGCGCGACGACGTGCGGCAGGCGCGCCGCGCGTGGCGTCACCACCCTTTCCTGCTTGACCTCGGTAGGCTCGTATTTATTGATGAAACGTGGACGACGACGAATATGGCGCGGGGCTACGGGCGCGCCCCTCGGGGGCAACGTTGCGTCGCTGCGGTCCCCCAAGGGCACTGGCAAACCACCACGTTCGTGGGGGCGCTGCGGCAGCGGGAGTTGGTCGCGCCGATGGTCGCGGACGGACCGATGGACGGGGAGATGTTTCGGGCCTATGTGGACCAATGCCTGCTACCCGTCCTGCGGCCGGGAGACATCGTGATTCTCGGCAATCTCAGCAGTCACAAGGTGCGAGGAGTCCGCGAGGCGATCTCGGCGGCGGGCGCGACCCTTCTCTACCTGCCCCCGTATTCCCCCGACCTCAATCCTATCGAGAAGTTCTTTGCCAAGCTCAAGGCGCTCTTACGCAAGGCGGCGACCCGCAGCGTCGATGCCCTGTGGAACGAAATCGGCGCCCTGCTCACGACCGTCACTCAGGAGGAATGCTCGAACTACTTGGCGTCGTGTTGATACGTAAACACTTAAATCACAAATGCTCTAATGGGGGGTCAGTAGGACTCGCACCCGGATTCGGCCTGATGATCAGGAGCGGCAGGATGGAGGAAGTTGACCAAGCGGAAGAATCAGAACAGCCCGAGCTGGTTGTCAACGGACTCTGCCGCGATGCGCAAGCGACGCGGGGCACGCTTGCGGTCCGAGGCACTACTACTTGTAGCCTCAAACAAGACTAACTGGTTGACGATAGATGACAACGGTTCCTGGGGAAGAACAAGGGCCTCTGGCAGGGCTTCACGCTCAGGCTCGATTTCTACCGGTGCCGCATGGCAGAAGGCCGCGTTTTGTTCCTGAATTTGGTGCCAGACCAAGGCTGCGGATTCGCCGATCCCCTTTTCTGTGACCAGTTCGCGCGCCATTGCCATCAGAAGGTCGTCGTCCTCCCCTACGGCCTGCAAGCCTTCCGTCGAAAACTTGCCTTCCATAGCCAACGCAACCAGGAGTTTCCGTCCCATCAACCGCAAGCAGGTTTCCTGGGCGGTATTCGCGTAAGCAAAATACTTGACGGTGACTTCTTCGGTCTGGCCGATGCGCCACGACCGGCGGCTTGCTTGGCGCAGCGTGTAGAGCGAGTAGCCTGTTTCAGCGAAAAACAGGTCACAGTATTCCAGGAGATCCAAGCCAAGGCTGACAAGTTTTGGATGCCCGATGACCACTTGTACGCCCTGGTGTGACTGTCGCTCGTACCACCCCTCCCGCAATTCAGGCTTGACGTCGCTCGTCAATACAGCAACCCGGATGCCCTCGCGCTGGAGGATTCGTTCGAGCCGCCGGGTCACGTCGCGCGTCCGCGTATAAACGGCAAACACGTGAACTTTCCGACCGCGGCTCAGGCTGGATTTAATTTCCTCGACAAGGCGTTGCTCCTTCGCATAGAGAAAACCCTCATCCAGGTCCTCTGGTTCAGCAATCACGAATCGTTCGCGGCGTCCTGTGTCCGGATTGAGCTCAGAGCCGTATAAGGTGCCGAGACCGAACGGCCGATCAGGGTAAAGCAACAATGCGTTCATCCCCACGCTCACCACCGATGCGTTACCTCGGTGCTCCCGGAGGGCTTGCTTGATCGCTTCTTCAAGCTCACCGTACGCGGCCTTGAGTTTCTCGTCCATCTCAACGCGGACCACCTCCTCCTGATAGGGCGGCAGCACGTGGGCGATATCTTCGAGCGAGAGAAACGCCGCAAGCGGCATCAGAAAATCACCAAACAGAAGCGGCGAGGCGCCGGGACGACGGCGGACGCGCCGTGTTGCTTTGGCTTCGGAACACGCGTTCTCGGCCGGCTCAATGGTGGTGATGGTTTCGAGCAAGCCATAGGTTTCCATGAATGGCCGAACGCCCTCGTGGTGCTCGTATCCGCGCTCGATCATCTTGCGCGGCTCAAGCCGAAATAAGATTTCATAAACGTCATCCGCGTAGCCACCTAAAAGTGTGCCCGTCAGCACCAGCGTCTTCTTGGCGGCGCTCGCGAGCGCTCCAAGCGCGTTGCCTTGAGCGGTGTCGCCACCCTTGAGCTCATGCACTTCATCGGCGATGGCAAAATCGAAGAAATTTCTTAAATGCCTGCTAATGAACTCGACCACAGCATAGCGGCGTACTTTCGACCGGTCCGCCTGCCAAAGAGCGCTGAACAGTTTCCGGCGCGCTTTAAGGTCAGCTTCTTCCGCGTCGCCGTTTACGCCAAGCCACTCGCTCAGCCGCACTTTCTTGAAGTCACTGGAAAGCAGCCGGTCACCGTCCTCGCCACTGTAGATTGGTTGGCCGGTGTCAGGGTTGACGACGCTACCCTGAAAACGACCCGATTCAGCCACGTTATATGCATGCCCCCAAAAGTGGGACAATTTTCCCGTCTCCTTCGACAAAACCCAAAGCGCCGGTTGAGGACACAGCCCATTCCAGCGAGCGCGGGCGCTCGGGTAATTCCTGCGCAAACGCAGGTCGGATAAAGTAGTTTTGAAGCCCTCGCGAACGACGCGGCCATGTCGCAGCTTGACTTCGTGAATCCCATTGCGGCTCGTCGAGTTGGCATCTCGCAGGCCATCAATGAGAAAGACCCGAATACGCGGGATAGTTTCCACCGCCTCGCGGCACCATTTGACCGTTAGGTGACTTGGAACGAGCGCGATCGCAGTAAAGCTCCTTCCACCCGAAGCGACATATATGCTGGCAAGCGAAATCAAAGTCTTGCCCGTGCCGCACTCCGCAACGACCGCGGCTGTCCGAGCTTCGGAAAGCTTCTTTACGATGCCGCCGACCACTACAGCCTGGGCGGGGTAAGGTCTGCGGAGCAGCCTTGCGAGCAACGGCGAAGGCGGATCCTGCGCGCCGTGCAAAGGGGGCAGAGATTCAAGGATTCGGTTTCCGAGCTCCTTTGTGAAGGTCGTTAAGTAGCTCCCGATCGAAGTGGGTCGTTCCATTTTGAATGCGTCTCTCCTGCCTGAATTGAATAGGAAGGTATTCTTGGATTTGGGCCTCGACAAACCCGACGATCGCAGCCTATAGTCCTAAATATCTTAGGAGCCGATATGGATAATCGCGCTCAAATTCTTCCCGGCACACTCGATCTCCTCATCCTCAAGGCGGTCTCGCTCGGCCCGCTGCACGGTTAGGGCGTTCTTTTGCGGATTGGGCAGATTTCGAAAGGCGCGCTCGTGATCGAGCAAGGGGCGCTCTATCCTGCCTTGTTTCGGTTGGTGCGCAAGGGCTTGCTAAAAGCAACCTGGGGCGTTTCGGAGAATAACCAGCGAGCGAAGTTTTACGAACTCACCGCGGCCGGGAGAAAACACCTGCGAGAAGAGATCGAGGGTTGGGATCGGCTCGTGGCCGCGATTGGAAACGTCCTCAAGACACGACCGGAGGAATTATGAGGATCTTATCGCCGCTTCGCACAATCCTGGATTTTCTGCTCCGCCGACCGCAGGTCGAAGGGGAAATGGAAGAAGAGTTTCGCTCGCATCTGCGAAGCCGGGCGGACGAATTGGAACGGCAGGGCCTTTCTCACGTGGAAGCGGAGCGGCAGGTGCGCGTGGAATTTGGCGGCTATCAACGCTACAAAGAGGAGTGCCGCGAAGCGCTCGGCACGCGCTTGCTCCAGGAGCTCGTGGCGGACGTGCGCTATGGCCTACGCCAGTTGCGCCGTAATCCCGGCTTCACGGCCGTTGCGGTTCTCACCCTCGCGCTGGGTGTCGGCGCGAATACGGCGATCTTTAGCGTTATTGACGGCGTCTTTCTCCGACCCCTGCCGTACCCCGAACCCGACCGGCTCGTGTATCCGCTTTGGGTTTGGACTGGCGGCGCTGAAGACTCTGTAGGTTCGGCGGATTACTTATTCTGGAAAGAACACAGCCGGGTCTTCGAATCGGCTGCCGCGTACGAGCCTGTTTCAGGATCGAACCTGGTCGTGGGCCAGCAAGCCCATTACGTCCAATTAACAAAGGTAACGCCGAGCTTATTCGGCACGCTGGGAGTCGGTCCGACTCTCGGCAGAGATTTCACGCATGAAGAAGCGCTGCCGAATGGCCCGCACGTGGTGATCCTGAGCTATGGCCTCTGGAAAAATCTCTTCTCAGCCGACAAGCAGGCGATCGGCCACACCGTCGAAATGAACGGGCAGAGCTACGAAGTGGTCGGAGTGATGCCGCGCGCCTTTCAATTCGTCGCCGCAGCAGATATCTATACGCCACTTCGATTCGCGTTTAATCCGAATTATCATGACCAGAATTATGGGATGGTCGCCCGGCTGCGAGCCGGCGTCACTCTCGAACAGGCGCAAGCGGACGTGGACCGCGTGTTTGGGCTTTTTAAGGAGATGTACCCTGACGCGGTTTGGAAAGGGTGGCACGGACTTCGGTTGATTTCATACCGCCGGGAACTCACGGGAGACGTTCGAACGCCTCTGCTGGTTCTTTTCGGCGCCGTTTCGCTGGTTTTGCTCATCGCGATTGCTAACGTCACGAGCTTATTCCTCGGCCGTGCGGCCTCACGACAGACGGAGATTGCGCTTCGCGGTGTGATTGGGGCGAGCCGGTGGAGGCTTCTGCGACAGTTGGTTACTGAGGGCATTCTTCTGGCGTCGCTTGGAGGTGACTTCGGTTTGCTTCTCGCAGAAAAGGGCTTGCAATGGCTGATTGCGTTCTTTCCGCAGTCGGTTTCGATTGATCTCAATACCTCCCTACTTCCGCTGGGCAGCCAGGTCAAGCTGGATACGCCTGTGTTGATGTTCACGCTGCTCGCGTCGCTACTGGCCGGAGTCGTCGCAGGGCTTTTCCCCTTCTTTCAGGTCCGTGCGGCGAACCTCTATGAAGAACTGAAACAAGGGAGCAGAACTACCGGCTCGAATTTTCATCATCCCCGCGTTCGGAATATCCTCGTGAGCACCGAAATTGCTCTTTCTGTGGTGCTGTTAGCGGGAGCGGGGCTTTTGACCAAAAGCTTCCTGAAGCTCCGGACGGTCAACCCGGGGTTCGATCCGCATGATCTCTACGAACTCGAGACGTCGCTGCCTCCTTGGCAGTTCAGCACGACGGCACGGGCATGGGCTCTGCAACGGCGCGTTATGCAGCGACTTGAGACCTTACCCGGTGTTACCGGGGTCGCAACCACGTCCAACCTTCCCGTGCAGCGTGGCCTGAATTTTCCGGTAAATGTGCCTGGCTGCGGCGGATTCACAGTCCAAGGTCGCGCTGTAAGTTCAAACTACTTCCAGGTGATGGGGATTCCTCTTTTGAGCGGGCGCGAATTCCTGGACACCGATCAAGCGAGCTCGGTCATCATTAACAGCGCACTGGCGCGGCGCTGCTGGTCTGGCCGGAGTCCGATAGGAATGGCGGTTGGCAAATCCCAGGTGGTGGGCATTGTGGGCAACACGAAGGAAGGAGCACTCGACAATCCGGCGCTGCCGTCCGTTTACTTCCCTCAGTGGACCGTTTCAGACAAATTCACTCAGATGGTGCATGGTTGGTTTCTGACAGCGTGGGTCATACGCTCCGAGACACCGTTGAACCTTAAAGCAGTGAGGCAGACCGTGGACGCCGTTGATCCGACGCTGCCGATCGCAAGATTGGAGCCCATGACGACGTTTATTAGGGGGTCGTTTGCGGTAGCCAAAAGCCGTCTCTTGGCTGCTCTCCTCGATGGCTTCACTGGACTTGCGCTTTTGCTTGCAGTCGTTGGGATTTACGGCGTTTTGTCCTATTTGGTGACACAGCGCACTCACGAGATCGGAATTCGCATCGCCCTAGGCGCTAAAAAGTCAGATGTGCTGAGGATGGTGCTAGCGCATGTTTGCGACGGTGGGCTGTAACTTCTTGAAACGGCAGAAGCGGTTTTTGAGTTTGGTCACTACATCAGCCATGGCCGGCCTTCCGGAGGAGACGGTGGCTCCAATTCGGTGATGCCCAGGATTCGAAGTACTTCGGCGGCGGATTGATTGCCGCGGGTGATGCAGAGTTTGCGTCGCTGGCCGAGATCGATCTCCACGCAGCGGATCATCTCCAGCGCCTGCCAGGCAAAGGGCGTGGGCAGACGGCTGCCCGCCGCTCGCAAACTTTTTTCCAAAGCCCGATCGAGTAGCAAAGCCAGCGCCGCCACGAAGACATGCGCCTCGACGCGCGCGTCGCTCTGATGGTAAACCGGGCGAAGCTCCAGCAGATCTTTCAGATGAAAGAACCCGCGCTCCACTTCATTCAGTTCCTTGTAAGTCGTCACGGCCTCGACCGGTGACAGATTTCGCTCCTCGGTCTGGATGACGTACTTGCCCTCCAGCGCCTTCTCCCGTGTCAAATTCACGGGATGCTCGAAGAAGCGGAACTTCCCCTGGCGCAGTTCCCAGGCAAAATAACGGTGTCCGTGGTGGCGACGCAGTTGGGTGGCGGCAGCAGCCCCGATCTTCTCGGGCTCCTCCAGTTCGCCTTTCTCCACCCGCATCTTGAGCGCCTCCAGCCCCTGGCGAGACCGCTCCATCGAAAGTTCCCGCATCCCGTGCTCATACCGTTCACGCTCCTCGCTGTGAACCACGAAGACCCGCACGCCCGCCTCTTTGCCCGGCACTTCGACGACGCGGGTCTTCGGCGCCACCGCCTTTTCCGAGGCCGCGATGCCCACCGGACATTCCTGCCAGTCCGTGCGGCCTTCAGCTTGCTGGATATACTCCCAGGTGTCATTTCGATTCCGCCTCTGCAATCCCACCAGATAGCCCTGCTCCAATCTGCGAAGTTCTTCCACATTGCCGACCGTCATCATGCCGCGGTCACCCACGAAGACCACCCGGTTCAGTTCGAAGCGGCGGTTCAGATCCTGCACCACTTCCTTCACGGTGGTCTGATCCAGGCGATTGCCGGCAAATACATGATGCGCGACCGGCCACCCTTCCATCATTACCACCCCGATCACGATTTGAGGATTTCGAGGTTTTCCATCCCGGCTATATCCAAAGTGGCCCAATCGGGCCGGGCCACGGCCTTCGAAGTAGGTGGAGGTGATGTCGTAGAAAGCCAGGTCCGGCCGCAGACTGAATAGATTCCGCAGTTGGAGGTAAACGGCCTTTTCAATCCGCTGTTTCCCGGCCAGCAGATCGTCCAGGCTTTCATACCAGAGCTGTAACTGATCGAAGCCCACCTTCACCCGGCGGGAGGGCTTCCAGACCGGCTTCCAGCGACTCCCCGCGGCGTTCGAGACGTAAAAATCCTCCAGCCATTGCGCCAAGGCGTGCTCGCTGCCCGGCCGCGTGAGCCGATTGGCCAGCAAGGGAAAGATTCTCTCCGACAACGGCTGGCCATGGCGGAGCGGGGAGTGGCCTGCATCCAGAATCGCTCCCAAAGAGAGTTTGTCGAACAGATGCCGGGCGACCAGAATCGGTCCCCAGGTCGAAGCGCGGGGTGCACAGAGGTCGTCGACAGAAACCCAGCGAGGCACGGCAGCCTCCGCCTGCAGCAACTCCACCAGCTTGTCCAGGTGGGGAGCGAGCAGGTCCTTGCGACCCAAATGAGCAACGGTGCGCTGCTTGACCCGGTCACCTTCGCGATAGGATTCGACGAGCCGAAGATACTCGTGGCGGCCATTGGGAGACTTGACGGACCGAAGGAACAAGATGCGCCTCCAGAAGCACTACAAATAGCGCATTCATGACCAACAGTCAACACAATAATCAGCATTAGTTTCAAATAGTTTGGCACTACATTTCCCGCCCCATTGGAAAGGCAACGCTCATACCAAAGGAGTTACCGCCAATCAGCCCCTTCACCGTCGCAAACATGCGCTAGGCGAGGGGCTGCGATTTGGGCTTTCAGGGCTGGCGACAGGCCTGGTTGGAGCAGTGGCCTTAACAAGGTTGCTTTCAGGCCTGCTCTACGACGTTGGGCCCACTGACCCTCTCACGTTTGCCAGCGTTTCATTGATCCTGATGAGCTTGGCGCTGTTGGCGTGTTACATTCCCGCGCACCGCGCGGCGAAGGTGTACCCGATGGCGGCCCTCCGCTACGAATAATTTCCGCGCCAAAATCGATCACTGGCAAGAGGCGCCGCCTGATTCCTGACTTGTCTTGTCCTGTCAACCTGAGACGCCTTGCACACCATTGATCCTCATGAGGGTCCTTGTCCCGCCGCTGTTCTGGCACATTCCGATGCACTTTGATGCTCAAGGAAAGTCGCCATTTGCGGCCAGCGAATCGGGCCATTTTGCGCTGGGAAACTAATCGCGCCACGCCGCAATCCACGAGAAATCCATCCCATGAATCTTGCCTTCGTTCCGGTGATCAGCACTGGCGAGCATCCCACGCCATCCAAATGGCGGATTGCCTTGCGCCGCTTCAACTCGCTAATGAACCAGTCCGACCATTCCGGCACAACGGGTAATCCGAGGCGCTCGAACAGGCGGTAGAGGATGAAGACCGCGTCATTGTTCGAAAGAATAGTGCGGTTGCTCTCGATGGCCGCGCCCAAGCGCGTAGCGGCGAGTTCGGCGGACACAGCCACCAGGTGGCGCGCCGGGTGTCGGCGGCCAGGAAGGCTGAGGCTTCCTCGATAACACTCGGCCTTCTCGCCCAGACTCAGTTCGAGGGGCGCAAAATCCGGGCCTTCAACCTTGAAGACCTGGTTCTGAAGAACGGCCGCCCAGGCCGAGCTTACGTCGGATTCGCCTCCGACCACGGAGAGAAGATGAAACTTCCCATCGCGGCCATTTTCGGCAACCTCGGCGATGCAGCGGTCGAGCCGCAGCCGAACACGAACCGTGGTGTCCTTCATCGCCCGCGTGAACTCAAGCCATCCAAAGCGTTCATGCGCGTTCTTCATCTCGCACCTCCTCGAGACGGAATTTCCGCCCAGTCCCGGAATACGGTTCGACCGGCACGGCTTGGTCGGAGTTCCCGACCGTTGGTGCTTTCCCATCCTTCTCCTCGGGCGGTGTGTCGTTCGTCAGCACAGAGGTGCGGCCATCGGCATAAAGAAGATTGAGACAATGGGAGAACTGTTCCTTCTCGCGGATTGTGGTGACGCCGTTTTCGTCTTCTTCTTCCAAACGCAGAACTGTTTTAACCGCTTGCCATCGCGAGAGGTGCCGCAAATCGCCTTCGCCAAAAATTCCATCCAAGGCTCCGGCGCAAGCGAGGATCGAAACATGGCCGGCATGTAACGGAGTCAGTGGCCGCCCGCGCTCGCGAGATTCCGCCGCAAACAGAATGCGCCGCGCCTGGCGGTAGGCGGGCGATTGGGGAAGCAGGTCCTCGATTTCATCGAGTGGCATGCCGCGGTGGACAAGTTCGATGGGCTCGGCCTCGGGCACGGCATAGACGCGTTGCGGCTGGTCGGCAAGGATTGGAAGCGCGTCAATGTTCCGGGACTTCCGCCCATACTCCAGCCGCCACCAACTAATTTCACGCTCCTGTAAACGTTCGCGCTCGCGCCGCGTGCGCCGGACTGCAAAGACCACGATCTGCTTGTACTGAACACATTCGGGCTCGCTCAGCCGGTACACTTCAGGGTCTTTGAACTGAAGCGAGAGGATGTTCCCGCAAACCGCAAGCTGCGCGACAGGAACAACCAGAATGAGTACGCCGCCTGGCTTGAGCCAACGGAAGGTGTGTTGAAGGAAAAG
>JAKASH010000655.1 GCA_021828225.1 Acidobacteriota bacterium
GGCGCGAGTTCGGCAACGCCACCTTGGTGAAAGAAGTGACGCGCGACATGTGGGGCTGGCGCTGGCTCGAAACGCTTTTTCAGGACTTGCGTTACGGCCTGCGGCAACTGCGCCGGAACCCTGGTTTCGCGGCCGTGGCGGTCATTACGCTGGCCCTTGGCGTTGGCCTGAATACAGCGATGTTCAGCATGATCAATGCGCTGCTATTTCGCCCGCTTCCTGTGAATGATCCTAATCAGATCTATACCTTATCAGCCGAGACGAAGCGCGGCTGGTGGGGCAATGCCTTCTCGTATCAGGATCTCAAGGAGATCAGGAAGCAAACCAGCGGTATCTTCTCCGACGTGGCAGGGGTAGAACTGTTTAGCACCACGGGACTGAGCATAAACGGGAAAAGTGAGCCAATGTCGACCAGCTTCGTTACCGGCAACTTCTTCAAATTGTTAGGTATTCGCCCCGCTTTGGGTCGGTTCATTCTTCCCGGAAAGGGTCAAGCGGCTGGCGCCGACCCGGTTCTCGTCCTCGGCTATTCATTTTGGAAAGCACATTTCGGAAGCAATCCCAATATCGTTGGCAAGAGTGCGTCCGTGAATGGTCGGCCCGTAACAATCATTGGGGTTGCACCTGAGGGGTTTCGCCCAGTTTCATCTTTCTTCGACACCCAAGGCTACATGCCGCTGGGCATGGCAGTCGCCAACAACGGAACGAAGAGCGATTTCCTCAGCAATCGTCAGGCGAAGTCCCTTGTATTGATCGCCAGGGTGAGACCGAGGGTTACCCAGAAAAGAATAAAGGCGACTACGGCTGTGGTGGCCAAGCGTCTGGCCGCCGAGTTTCCGAAAGCAGACGAGTGGACGAACCTGACTGCCTTCCCACTTCCGCCCACCGGCCCGGATTCCCAACCTGATCGTTCTCTGGCCGTAGTGTCAGCGCTCTTCCTGAGCCTGGCATCGATGGTGTTGATAGTGGCCTGCCTCAATGTCACCAACATGCTTCTGGCCCGAGCGAACGTTCGACGCGGCGAAATCGCCGTGCGGGCTGCGCTTGGAGCAACTCGCGGCCGCTTGACCCAGCAACGGCTCACCGAGAGCTTGCTGCTTGCCTTGCTGGGATTTGCAGGCGGTATCGCGGTTGGCTTGACGGGAACTCGCTTGCTCAGTTCCCTCCCTCTGCCGCACACGAACCTTCCTATCGTCCTGGATTTTCACTATGACTGGCGCGTGTACACGTACGCCTTTGCCATAGCGCTTCTTGCTGCTGCTGTCACGGGTATCATCCCTGCAATGCGAACCACAAAAAGCGACTTTAATGAGGTCCTGCACGGGAGCGCCCGCACGACAACCGTAGGAGGTCATCGCCTGGGCAAGACCTTGGTTGTGTCTCAAGTGGCGGGCTCCTTGATGTTACTAATCGTCGCGGGACTTTTCGTTCGGAGCCTGCTGAACGTTCAACATTCCGATCTGGGCTTCAACCCACACCACGTTCTGAACATCACGCTTGATCCCCACCTCGCCGGCTATGGCCAGGCGCAAGCATATCGATTTCTAGGGACGTTGCTTGAGCGGGTGCGCGGGCTTCCCGGTATCCAATCTGCAAGCTTGGCAGCGACTGTCCCGATGGGCAACGTGCAGATGGGAGGTTCTGTTGAGGTCGAGGGCCATGTTTCGCCCGGGCTGGAAGCCCCTCCTGCAAATTACAACATCGTCATTCCCGGATATTTCGAAACCATGCAAATTCCCTTGCTCCGCGGCCGTGACATCCGCGAAACAGACAACAAGAACTCGATGCGGGTAGCGGTCATCAACCAAGCGATGGCCGAGCGATTCTGGCCAGGCGAGGATGCCATTGGAAGGCAGTTCAGGTTGAAGGAAGACCCCAATCATCCCTTGGAAGTTGTTGGCGTAGTGAAGAACAGCAGGGCACAAGAAATGTACCTGCCGCAGGGCCCCTACTTTTACATGGCGCTCGCGCAAAGGCCCGTGCTGCCCGTCACGCTCCAGGTGCGTACTGCAGGAGATCCGGCACCCATGGCCAAAGAGGTTGCCGGGCTCACCCGATCCCTTGAGCCGGCGATCCCCCTTCAGGACGTCCAGACCATGAGTGACGTGCTGCACAATTCCGGATCGTTACCTTTTATCAGGTTAGGGGCTGGATTGGCTACGGTCATGGGAATCCTAGCCTTGATACTCGCCATGACCGGCGTGTATGGAATCGTTTCCTACACGGCCGCGCAACGAACTCACGAGATTGGGATTCGCTTGGCATTAGGAGCGCAGAGGGGGGAAATCCTGCGAATGGTTTTGCGCGAAGGAATGCTCATTATTGCCCTCGGCTGCGTTGCGGGCACCCTCATGGCGTTCTGGCTTTCGCGACTCGTAAGCCATTTCTTGGTGGGGGTGTCGGGGACAGACCCGCTAACCTTCGTCGCTGCGTCGCTAACATTAATTGGCGTGGCATTGTTGGCGTGTTACATTCCTGCGCGCCGGGCCGCGAAGGTCGATCCGATGGTGGCGCTGCGGTATGAATAAAACAGTGTTGGGCGGCGGGTGGTGAGTGGCGAGGCGAGGCCGTTCGTGCCGATGCGGTGGCCCTCATTGAGCGCGTTCGCTCAACCTAACCATTGCGGGTTGTGGTAGGTCCCATCGAGCTGGTGGGTGTTCTTGAACGGCTCGTCCTCGCCGCGGAATCCTTTTCAGAAGAAGACGCGGGTCGAGATCCAGCGCCGGCAAAAAGGCGAGGAGATTTATATTCTCTGCCGGAGCGAAGGACGAAAAGAAAAGGATCG
>JAKASH010000656.1 GCA_021828225.1 Acidobacteriota bacterium
ATGAAGCCCCGGTCGCGTAACGCATCGATCACTGCCCTGATCACCAGGTCAGCGCCGGGTTCAGGTGCGAAGTAGACAAGCCCAACTTTGTAAGTCCGGCCAGGCTCAGGGACCTTGGGACCCAGAGTGCTCGTCGCCGGGGTCCTCGTGGCGGCGCTTGCTTTGGCCATCAGGGCCGGAGGGATCTTCCAGGGGTCTCTCAAACCCTGGAGCGCCTGGGTATCGACGACCAGTCTTTCCGGGACGATGTTCTCGACACCGACGCTGGCAGGGTTCAGGCCTTTCAAGATTCGAGAGGCGAGATCTCCTGCCAGCGTGCCAACTTCGTAATAGTCGGCCCCCAGGGCAAACAGCACGCCTCGTCCCACGGAGGCGGGGTCGTTGTTGAAGACCGGGATCTTGCCCTCCTTGCCCGCCTCCACCACAGAATCCATCGCCATTTCGACCGTATTGTCGCCGCCCACCCAGAGGGCCTGTGCCCCGCGGCCCACAACAGACCTGGCAGCCTCCAGTACTCCCACAGAGTTTTCAATGTTGGCTTCCAGGAGTTCGATTCCCAGCTCTTTGCACTTCTTGCGCGCCTTCAAGACGCAGGCCTCAGAGCAAGCCTCGGACGTATTCCACACGACGCCCACGCGCGTCAACCCCGGATACATTTCTTTGGCGATTTCTAACGCTCGCTCGACGGGTTGGAACGTGCCGACGCCAACAAGATGCCTGGGATGGTCAAGCGGATTGTCACTTTTGATGCCAACGCCTGCCCCGAAAGGATCCGTCACGGCGGCAAAGACATGGATGACTGTGCCGGCCTTATTGGCGTTTGCCATGGCCTGTAAACAAGGCGTGCTGGAGGTGAGAACGAGGTCGAAGTGTCCGCTCACAACGGCTTTGGCGATGGTGTTGGCCGTTACAAAATCGTTCTCGGCATTGAATCGCTGGATCGAGGCCGTCCGGCCGTCTACAAAGCCACCCTTCGCCAGGGCGTCAATCATCCCGGCCACGTTTTCATCAAGAATAGGATTCGAAGCAAATTGAAAAATCGCCACCCGGCGGATCCCCTCAGCAGGTCGGCTCCGTTGCTCCCGCCGGTTCCAGTCCGAAACGAGCAGTATTGCGGACGCCGCGGTAATCAAAATGACGCCTAACGCAAGTTTTCGGATCGCTGATAACATGTTCGTTCGGACCGTTCCCGAATCTGCGCGCGTTTCATACGACGGGTGTGCGAGCTTTTCCGCAAAAGGGCTGGTAGCACTTCGTCTGCCGCCCAGCCATTTCGCTCCTCCAGCAGACCGATGAAATAAGGACGGCAGCGGCGAATCTCCTCGATGCAGATGGGCAGCACCTCACCTTCAGCGTTCTGCTCGTCGGTGATACCCCAACAGAGGTCCACCTCGCCCCAGCGGACGCTGCGGGCCTCGCACGTCTTGCGCAGTTGGGGGAAGATGCGCTTGACCTGTTCGTCGCGCTCAGCCTGTATGTCACGAAACGTGGAGGAAGCGAACACGCGAATGACCCTTGCGGCGCCAAACGGATAGGTGCTGGGTGTCCGAGCATGGTTCCACCTCCGGTAGCACCAATGCTTCTGGACCATCGTCCCCATGTTGCGCTGTCCAAACGCCCGGCGGCTGTGATGCGCGCCACAGTACGGTGTGACCATTGTCTTGTGCCTTGAACGGCCCTCAGAAAACAGCACAGATGGCGGGAAGGCTAACTGTTTATTCCCGTTCGCTTGAGCCTTCAGGATTTCGTCCAGGGAAAACCCATCTTTGAAAGTGCATTCTTGTTGCTGTTACGCCGTGTCGGGCCTTGCCGCAGGAAAGCGGTAACCTTACCCTTCCTCGCGATTTCTTCATGTCTCCGCCATCCCTTGTGTTCGAGAATCTGTGACTGGATTGGGTCTGCGAGGTCAACCAACTTTCAGGCTGGGATTCCCAGCAACACAGAAAGGAGTCGCCCATGACCCTTCGGGTCACAACGAAGAATGAAAATAGCCGACTAGGCGGCTCAACGTAGTTTCAAGAACTTACGGCTATTTTCGAAGGAGAATCAATGCAACAAGGAAGCATGATCCGAACCACGCGGCAACGCGGACCGGATGTTTGGAAGTTCAGATGGCGAGAGCCGGGCCCTGATGGCAAACGTAAACATCGCAGAATGGTCGTCGGTTCCGTCGAGGAACTGGCGCCAGAATCCGCGGCACGACAGGCTATCGCCGGGCTCCAGGTCGACATCAATCACGGCGGCGCAAGGCTAAGATCCAAGCCACTCACGGTTTCTGAATTGGTCGAACAATATCGGCAGTGGAACTGAACCCCGATACGATTTTGAGGACCACCTCTTTCTGAAGGGAGAGCGTTTCAGTGAGAAAGAGGCATACGAGAAAGGGCTTTCTGAGCACGATCCAAAGAAAGTCCGAAGCTGTACTGGTCTACCGATGGTATGAGCCTGGGCCGGATGGCACCATCGATTCCACACTATTTCGCTCTCCGGGAAGCAGCAAGCCCGTGCAATAGGCCTTGAGAGGTCTCTCCCGGTCGGCATGCCCTGCGGCTTGCGCCAGGCTGTGGAGACAGGCCGCAAGGCGTTTCTGTTGCTTCCCTTTGCTTGCCGCTAAACGATAAAGGGCAAGAATACGACACACCAGATACACAGCCCAGCAATGGCCATTTCCGGCTATGCCCTTTGCGGGGATCGTGTGGAGACCACCGTATAGGGCTTCCACTCCAGATCCGGCTGGAAGGGATAACTCGGTATCCGATGATAGTTCGTCAGATGCACGATGT
>JAKASH010000657.1 GCA_021828225.1 Acidobacteriota bacterium
TAGTTGTTTTTTTTTGGGGACCGCTCACAGGGAATGAGCGTGTGTATCTCATCCGGCAGCATAAGGGTGAGCTGCAGACTAGCTTGCGCCGCGCAGGGTGGCAAGCTTGAATCCCCTCTGCATCGTACAGGGCGATTCAGAGTTCGCATTGGAACTAAACTCGAAAGGGAGGTTGTTGAAATGAAGATTCGAATCCTGGTTGTCACGATGCTGCTGGCGGGCTTAGCTGCGCCGGCTTTTGCTGCCTCTGCCCGGCAGTTGGATATCCAGCGCATTCGCAACTCGCGAATTGATTTTCAAGCGATCATGGGCGCACCGGACAAGAGTATACCGCAGGAGTTGCTCGAATCGGCAAAGTGTATCGCCATCATCCCGGGCGAAATGAAGCTGGCCTTTATCTTTGGAGGCCGCTACGGAAAGGGCCTGGTGACCTGTCACACCAGCCACGGCTGGAGCGCTCCCGCGTTCCTGATGCTGGGTGGCGGCAGCTTTGGTTTCCAAATCGGCGGCGCCTCCACGGACATCGTCATGATCTTCAGAAACCACGGAGGCATTGATCGTTTGTTGAGCGACAAATTCACTGTTGGAGCTGACGCCACCGCGGCTGCCGGTCCCGTCGGGCGCAATGCCTCAGCCGCCACGGATGCTGAAATGCATGCCGAAATCCTAACCTACTCACGGAGCCGCGGGGTTTTTGCGGGCATTAGCCTTGACGGCGCAGTGGTGAAACCCGACCGAAGCGCAGATCGTGCACTGTACGGCGCCAATGTCAACCATACGGAGATTCTCGATGGCAAAGTGGGCGTACCCGCGGTCGCGAGCCAGTTGATCGACGTCATTGCGCGCGATACGCGCGAAGCCGGCGGAAAATGAGTTTGTAGCGCAGCATTCGCCTTGTAACGCTGCGGCTTGTACATCGAAACGCCCGCAAGAGTTTGTTCGCCTCTTAACGCTGTGGCATTTGCGTTGCATCACTCGCAAAAGCTCAGGTATCAATTTGAGCCCGCTGTAGCTTGTCGCTGTAATCGATATAGACCGACTTCCATTCCGAATAGACGTCCAGCGCCGCGCTGGCGGCTTCCCGGTGCCCGTTTCCGGTCTGCTTGGTCCCGCCGAAAGGCAGGTGTATTTCCGCCCCGATCGTGGGCGCGTTCACATAAAAGATTCCTGTGTCCATCTCCTGCATGGCCTTAAAGGCATTGTTGATGTTTCGCGTGTAAATCGATGATGAAAGGCCATATACAACGCTGTTTCCAATCTCGATGGCATGGTCGAGGCTGTCACAGGCAATCAGCGAAACCACGGGGCCGAAAATCTCCTCCTGGCAGATCCTCATCCAGGGCGTGCAGTCGGAAAAGATCGTCGGGGCATAGAACCATCCCCGGTCGTACTCACCGCCCGTGAGGCGCTGGGCCCCGCAAAGCAGCCTGGCGCCTTCCTGAACCCCGATCTCGGCATACTTCTCCACGGTTATGAGCTGCGCTTGGTTGATCAGCGGCCCCACCTGGATGCCAGGGTTGAGCCCGTTGCCGACTTTCAACTCGCCAGCCCGCTGCACGAACCTTCGTACAAATTCGGCGTAGACGTCCTTGTGGATCACAATGCGGCTTGAGGCGGTGCATCGCTGGCCGGTCGTTCCAAATCCTCCCCAGATCGCTCCATCCAGAGCCAGGTCCAGGTTGGCGTCTTCCATTACCAGGATGACGTTCTTGCCGCCCATTTCGAGGCAGACGCGCTTGAACAGATCGGCGCCCGCACGCGCAACTTCTCGCCCCACTTCCGTCGAGCCGGTGAAGGAGACCACTCGCACGCTGGGATGGCGCACCAGGGGCGCGCCCGTTTCCGGTCCGAACCCGCTCACGCAGTTGACCACGCCCGCCGGCACTCCCGCCTCTTCCAGCACGCTCACCAGGTTGAAGGTCGAGAGCGGAGTGTCCTCGGCCGGCTTGATCACCACCGTGTTACCGCAAATCAACGCCGGCATCATTTTCCAGGCGGGAATCGCCATGGGAAAATTCCATGGCGTAATCAGGCCGCAAACCCCGATGGGGCTCCGAACGGACATGCAAAACTTGTTGGGAAGCTCCGAGGTGGTGGTCTGGCCAAACAGCCGGCGGCCTTCTCCCGCCATGTAGAAGGTCATATCGATGGCTTCCTGCACGTCGCCCCGCGCCTCTTCCAGCGGCTTGCCCATCTCGCGCGTCATATCGCGCGCAAGATCTTCTTTCCGCTCGGCCAGCAATTGGCCCGCTCGAAGCAGGATTTCCGCCCGCTTCGGCGCCGCTGTGCGCCTCCAGCCGGGGAAGGCCGCACTGGCCGCTTCCACCGCTCTTGCAACATCGTCGGCATTGGACCGCTGGAAGCTTCCGATGATGTCACGTGAGTCGGCCGGGTTGATGTTCTTGAAGGTTTTGCCGCTGGCCGATTCCAGCCGCTCGCCGCCAATGAAATTCTTGTAAATGCGCTGTTCGCTCATGATTCCTCTCGATCGTACCTGCTGTTTTCGTAACTATATACCCTCAGCGCGGATTATTCATAAAGCAGGGAAAATGGCCTGTTCATTTTTTGCTCATTTTTTGCTTGACAAATTTACAGAGCGGTATTAATCGTATATGCATTATATTAACGGTCACTAGTTGGTCGTTGTTGATCGGGAGGTTCCAACGGTCAGCAATAACAAAGCCGCAATATTCGCCGGGGTGGTTGCCTTCTTCGCAATCCTGCTTCTTCTGCCCCATATATCATTGAGCCAGTGCGCTTATGGGGGGGGGACCCCTACG
>JAKASH010000658.1 GCA_021828225.1 Acidobacteriota bacterium
TCCGATCTGATGCGCGCACGCCATGCCTACCGACCGCGGGAACATTATAACCGCGACCCGTGCATCAAGCGCGTTGCCGATTCCTTTCGTTCCGGCAGGTTTTGCCCTCAGGAACCCGGCCTCTTCAACTGGATTTTTGAAAACCTCCTCGATGACAATGACGAGTACTTCCACCTGGCAGACTTGCCGGCCTATCTCGAAGCCCAGCAAAAGGCAGGCGTGGCTTACCGCGACTGGGGGAGATGGACAACCATGTCCATCCTGAACGTGGCGCGGATCGGGAAATTCTCAAGCGATTGCGTCGTGGCGGAATACGCCCGCGACGTCTGGAACATCGAACCCGCGTAATCAGCGCACTACCAGAACAACTGCCGAGTGCGACTCAACGACATAGCTCAACGGGTTTCTGAGGGGGATCTCTGCTCCCGGGCTGTAAAAGTTGCGAGGCGTGGGCCGCGTGGTGTCAGCAGCAAGGAGCCATGCTCCGGAGCGGGCCGCCGGCAGAACGAACCGGACCGGCTTGCTGTCCGCGTTGAACATCAGGTAGAGGTCGGGCCCTTCCTGCGCATGGATCAGGCAGGCCAGGCGCTTCTGGTGGGGGTCGTACCAATCCGGGTTCTTTCCTTTGGAATCAAACCAGCGGAGTTCTTCTTCGGTGTAGTATGCCTCCTGGCTCAAGATCGGGTGCGCCCGGCGAAGAGCAAGCGCTCCGCGAGCGAATTGGAAGACCTCACGATTCCGTTTGAGAAATGACCAGTCAACCCAGCTGATCTCATTGTCCTGGCAGTAGGCGTTGTTGTTGCCGTGCTGGGTGCGCCGGAATTCGTCGCCTGCAAGAAGCATGGGGACGCCACGGGAGATTGCGAGAGTCAGCAGCATATTCTTGATCTGGCGGCGACGCACCACTTCAACCGCAGGGTCGTCCGACTTGCCCTCAACCCCATAGTTGTTGCTGTAGTTCGCATCGCTGCCATCCCGGTTGTCCTCACCGTTTGCCTCGTTGTGTTTCTGCGAATAGCTGACCAGGTCATCCAGCGTGAAACCGTCGTGGCAGGTGATGAAGTTGATGCTGCACTCCGGTCCTTTCCCGGATGCGTGGTACAAGTCGTAGCTTCCGCAAATGCGGCTTGCGAAGTGGGGCATCATCCCTTCGTCGCCTCGCCAGAACTTGCGCACGTCATCGCGGTAACGTCCATTCCACTCCGCCCAGCGATGGTAGGAAAAGCTTCCCACCTGGTACGCCCCGGCAGCGTCCCACGCCTCGGCGATCAGCTTGGTGTCGCGAAGGATGGGGTCCTCGGCGATGCGTTCCAGCAGGGGCGAGTCGGAGAGAACGTTGCCGTTGCGGTCGCGGCCCAGCACTGACGCCAGATCGAAGCGAAAACCGTCCACGTGCATCTCCATCACCCAGTAGCGCAGCGCGTCCAGGATCATGTCGCGCACCACGGGGTGCGCGGCACGGACCGTCTGTCCCGTGCCGGAGAAGTCCCGATAGTAGCGCTTGTCCTCGGCCAGCCAGTAATAGATGGCGTTGTCGATGCCGCGAAAGCACACGGTGGGCCCCAGTTCGTTCCCCTCGACCGTGTGGTTGAAGACAACGTCGAGGATGACCTCCAGCCCCGCGCGGTGAAAGGCTCGAACCATCTCTTTGAATTCGAGCATCTGCGCGCCTTCTTCGCGGACGCTCGCGTACGATGCCTTCGGGGCGAAGAAATTGACCGGATCGTATCCCCAGTAGTTCTTCAGACGCCTGCCGGTCAGGGGATTGATCCGCGGCATGTGGTTTTCATTGAATTCTTGCACCGGCATCAGTTCCACGGCCGTCACTCCAAGGTCCTTCAGATACGGGATCTTCTCCGTCAGGCCGTGGTACGTTCCCGGAAATGCAGCGCCGGCGCTGGGATGGAAGGAATAGCCCCGCACGTGCAGTTCGTAGATGACGGTTGACTCCCACGGTAGCCCGAGCGGCTGGTCGTCCTGCCAGTCGAAGTCCGGGTAGGTCACGACACATTTGGGAGCAGTGGCCGCGTCATCCACGGCCGATATCGACAGGTCCCGCAGGGGCGATGACGCGTCGTAGCCGAGCGCTGTAAGATAGCTGTGATTGGCCGCCGGCGCAATGGCCTTGGCGTAAGGGTCCACCACCAGTTTGTCTGGATTAAAGCGATGGCCTTCGTGCGGCGAATAAGGTCCTGCGAAGCGATAGCCGTAAACCTGTCCCGGCTGGATTCCTTCCAGCCAGACGTGCCACACATCGCCCGTCTTGTTCCGCACCGGGTTCAGCAGAATGGTCCGGGTGGGCAGGGCATCCCCGGGGCGATTGAAAAAATCCAGCCGGACCCCCGTAGCGTGGCGGCTGAAAATCGCGAAGTTAACACCGTTCGCCCGAATCGTTGCGCCCAGCGGGAACGGAACTCCCGAGCGGACGGCCTGGACCTCGCACAGGCTCAGCAGCCGTTCCAGCTCGGCAAGCTCTTCCGGGCTTCGGCCGTTGCTCCGGACGGCGCCGGGCTCAGCCGGCCCTTTCGTTTCCGCCGGAGAAGCGGATTCGGATGACACGGAATCTTTCGGCATGAAAAAACGCCGCCGTTGCGGCCAGTTCGCTAATTTGTACTACCCACTTAGCAGTATACCAACCAAGTCAGCAGCCAACAATCAGTGTGATCAGGGAGGGTAGCCACCGCACAGGTTTTGTGCCGCGAGCCTTTTGTTAGTCAGGACCTAGTGTAGTGTCCATGAATTAACTGGACGATATTTTCCGCCTCTTTCGACTGCGAG
>JAKASH010000659.1 GCA_021828225.1 Acidobacteriota bacterium
GTCCTCGATGCAGATCTGCGGCGAATTAGCCGTGCTCTATTTCTTCATCTTCCTTTACCTTTTCACGGCCGGGGCCGGACCCGCCAGCGCCGACCATTGGATTCGCAAGAAAAACTGATTCTCCTCAGACCGAGCCACGCCCGCTTTGCACCTACCCCGGTGCCGTGAAATTACTCTCCGCAATCCAGGAACCGCACCGGCCGATGCCATAGGCCGTTATAAGTCGTCAAACTGTACCAACTGATAAGCCGTGACGTTTTTGTGAACGATACCCGCTGATTAATGGAACTATGGTCTTATTGTGCGCGTCCGGGCCTTTCTTTAGATTGTGTAGAAATAGTGTTAATCCTCGGCATGGAACTGTCGATACATAGGCTGGGCACTATCGGAGTCAAGTAAACGTGGAGGAATACATGGAACAGTTGGCCGCAAGATTGTGGCAGGAAGAAGAAGGACAGGCTCTGACCGAATACGCTTTGCTCCTGGTTCTTGTTTCTTTGGTCGCGGTGAGCTCAATGAAAAATCTTGCATCCAGCGTGGACGGCATCTACTCCCACGCTACGGCTGATATCATCGGCTATAACGCTTCCGGTCGGACGGACAATAACCATCCGCTGGACTTCCATCTGAAAACTTCATCTTCGCAATCTCACTGGCATTGGCACATCAGAACCGAACACCCCCAAAAGAACGACTTCAAATAAAACAGCCTCTTTCCTGGGAACCCCTTTCGCGCCTACGCTGCAGCTTTCGGTTCAAGACACCGCCTATCTGAATCTGCAATTCAATGCCCTGTAATATTGGAGGCCAAGGATTGCTTCCCCGCCTTCCGGTTCGATATTCATCACCTTCGAACCGTCAGGGCGGAACGAGATCTAAGCGGGGAGAGCTGAAGATCGATCTTCGACTCTGATTGTAGGGGCTTTTCAGCCAAGACCGCTTTTCGGGTCGCGGTTAGCATGTTCTGCACGGTTTCGCGAGCAATACCACGGATGAGGGGTTTAACAAACCAGGCAAGCAGAAAGGGAATCTGGCGTGAAAGGGCAATGGACTCCCACTCAATAATCACACCATTGCCATGTTTCTCGTAACGCCAGTACGAGTTGATCCGCCAAAGGTAACCGCTGTCCTGACCGACGGGATCCAGATGTTCGTCGGGCGTTCCGGCGTCTTCGACCTGCTGGATTCGTGTTGACATGCTGCTGCTGTAACCGTAGGCAGGACCGAGAGTCATGAAATGGATGTTGTACCACGTGTCAAGAGTGACCGTGACGATGCTCTTCTTTTGCAGGCGCAGATAGATCTTGTAGTCGTCCTGGTCTTCACGACTGATCAGGCGTGAACGGATAATCTCAGGTTTGTAGATGTTTTTGAAATTGTTATAATCTCGCAACACATCGAGCACAAAAGAGACGCTTCTTCCCGGAATGAAAATATCCCCGACCCAGTGGTTGATCATGCCCCCAGGAATGTTAATGGGCTGCCCTTTGGCATCCAGTGTGTGGAGTTGCTGCACATAGACCCCGCCGTGCTCAAGCGTTTGGATGGTTGCTTCATATTGGGGTTTGGGCAAGCTGTCGATGTAGAGAAAGTCGCCCGGGTGGCTCTCTTCGCTCTTCATGCGGGCCTCAGCCGCTTCAACGTAGCGATCGAAGGCTTTCACTGTGTTTGGACTCAGGTTTGCCGCAAGGAGATCACCCGGACCTGCCCCCAGCACTCCAATCGCTGCGAACAAGGCCAACAAAGCCAAGCTCCATGAGGGGTGCCCCGCTGCTTGTTTGCTTCGAAAATTCATACTGATACAAATGTTATCATGTCCAGCTGGCGAAAAACCGGAAGGCGCAACTCTCGCCCCGCCACCTCGACCCTTAAGCAGGCCTGGCCCTACGCCAAGGTCACCAAAAGAAAGCGCGCACTTTCCCGAGCAGGTCTTGAATGATCTGGGCACGCCGGGCATCACCGTACACGCCCACGAGATCAACTCGCATGGTATCAAGGCGCTTTCGGTAGATTCCGCAAAATTAGTCAAAGCTCTTTTCGCCAGATGGAGTGTGCCGGGGCGTTCGGGCCTCGGCATCCTCCCTCCACCCAAAACAGGAACTCTCGCCCCCGTTGTTCCCTCCTTGACCAACCTGCAACCGCGCTTTGTCCAGTATTGCTGTCCGGACCCATTTCGACAATCAGCATGATAAGAATGAACCACCGGACGAAATTTTGTGATACACTCGCACGGAAAATTTTGACGGGGCAGGGAGAAATGGCACAAATCAAAAAGCCTTCAAAAGTTTATGATGCAATCATTGTAGGTTCGGGAGCCGGCGGCGGCATGGCCGCCTACGTTCTGACCAAAGCGGGCGCCAAGTGCTTAATACTGGAAGCCGGTGGCTGGTATGACACAGCGAAGGATTCCAAGATGTTCGAATGGAATTACCAGGCACCGCACCGCGGCGCGGTAAAGCCCAACACCACTTTTGGCTACTTCGATGCCGCGGTAGGCGGATGGCAGATTCCAGGCGAGCCCTACATGAATGCTCCCGGGTCAGACTGGACGTGGTTCCGCTCTCGAATGCTTGGGGGACGGACGAACCACTGGGGACGAATCGCCCTGCGTTTCGGGCCGTACGACTTCAAGCCTTATTCGCGAGATGGCAGAGGTTTTGACTGGCCGATCAGCTACGAAGACCTGGCGCCTTATTATGACAAGACGGAAGAGTGGATCGGCGTCTTCGGATCCGCCGATCACATTGAGAACTCCCCGGATGGGAAATTCCT
>JAKASH010000660.1 GCA_021828225.1 Acidobacteriota bacterium
GGCAGAAGCGCCGCGACCCTCGAGAGATCGGAGAGGACGCCGCCCGTAACGCGGGGTAGCGGAGTTACCGCGGGGTGGCAAGATCTGCAAACTTTTGCCAAGGGCAGGCATCTAAGAAAAGGAGGGATAGGCATCCCAAAAGGTTTCCAGCGGCTGCGATTATTCGTGATGAATTTGAAGGGTGGTTTAGTTGACAGCGGCAACCCTTATGCTATACTGAGCTTTGAGGCTCGGGGAGTTGTGCATCTTCCGGGGCTGGGCCATTCCTTCAGGTAGAAGTTTATAAGGACCACCTCACCGTTCTCTTTCAATCTAAACAGCCGCTATTGAGGAACTGTGGAATCTGAGAGCTGCAAGCAAGAAGTAGTTATTGAAATACCCCCTGATATTGTCAAACAGGAAGCCGAGGCCGTGACCGCACAGTACCGCCGCATGGCGCGAATTCCGGGTTTCCGGCCCGGGCATGCGCCGACTTCGATCGTGCGCCGCCACTTCAAGGAAGACATTCGTAATGAAGTGGTGCAGACGCTTCTGCCCAAGTACTTTGAGAATGTGGTCAAGGACAAGAAGTTGTCGGTCATCGGGCGGCCGCATTTTGACGATTTAAAGTTTGAGGAAGACAGCCCCCTGACCTGTACGGCCAAGTTTGAGGTCCTTCCCGAGTTCGAGCTGAAAGACTACAAGGGGCTTGAAGTGGAGGAAGGGTCAACGGAAGTGACGGAATCCGAACTGGCCCAGGCGCTCAAGGAACTGCAACAGCGGGCGGCCACTTTTGAGCCCGTAGAAGACCGTCCGGCCCAGGACGGCGATTACGTTGCGGTGAACTACCGCGGAGCCGACAGTGGCGATCCGGCTGCCAAGCCTCTGGAAGCCCAGGATGCCATGGTGCATCTGGCGGGAGAAGGGACGGTGCCCGCCTTCACGGAGAATTTGCGCGGCACGAAGCCGGGCGATGTCCGGGAATTTGAGGTAAGCTATCCCGAGGATTACAACACGAAGCAGTTGGCACGAAAGACGCTCCACTACCACGTGGAGGTCCAGAGCATCAAGAAGAAAGTCGTTCCCGAATTGGATGATGAGCTTGCCAAGTCCGTCAGCGAGTTTCAGACGCTGGAAAAATTGAAAGCGAAAGTTTCTGAGGAGCTTGCGGCGCGCAAGAAGCATGACGTGGAGGCGGCCTCCAAGCTCAATCTGCTGGACCATCTGGTGAGCGCGCATAGTTTTCCCCTGCCGGAGACCCTGGTGCAATCTCAGATTGACGTCCGGCTGGAAAGTATCCTGAGCCGCCTGATTTCCCAGGACATTGACCCGCGGACCGTGAGTATTGACTGGGAAAAGCTGCGGAGTGACGGAAGGCCCGAGGCGGAGAAAGACGTTCGGGGATCGCTGATTCTGGAAAAGGTAGCGAAGGCCGAGTCGATTGAAGTTTCCGAAGAAGATGTCGATGAGTTGATCCGCGATGTGGCGCGGGAGCGCCATGAGGCGCCGGCAGCGGTCAAGACTCGCTTGACACGCGATAACGAGCTTCCTAGAATTAAACGTAGGCTCCGCAACCAGAAGGCTCTGGATCTCATCTATCAAAACGCTAAAATCAAGCCTAAATCCGAAACCGTTCCGGACCGAGCCGAAGGGTAAAATCAGGGAGCTTTGATGAGCATGGAAAGACCAGCAATGACACTAGTTCCGATGGTGGTTGAGCAGACCAACCGTGGAGAGAGAGCCTACGATATCTATTCCCGGCTCCTGCGCGATAATATTATTTTTATTGGCACCCCGATTGATGATAATGTTGCCAATCTGGTGACCGCGCAGCTTCTCTTCCTTGAGGCGGAAGATCCCGAAAAGGACGTTTCGCTCTATATCAATTCGCCCGGCGGTGTGGTGACGGCAGGGATGGCGATTTACGACACGATGCAGTTTATCCGGCCGGACGTGGCCACAATCTGCATCGGGCAGGCGGCCAGCGTTGCGGCGCTGCTGCTTTCAGCCGGAACGCCCACGAAACGGTTCGCGCTGCCCAATTCGAGAGTCCTGATCCACCAGCCGACGATGGGAGGACTTTCCGGCCAGGCGACCGATATCGATATTCATGCGCGGGAAATTTTGCGGGTTCGCGCCAGCCTGAATGAGATCATGGCCAAGCACACCGGCCAGCCGCTCGAAAAGATCGAGCGGGACGTTGAACGCGACTTCTGGATGAGCGCTGAGCAGGCTCGCGAATATGGGATTGTGGATGAGATTATACAAAAGCACAAATAGCGAAGGAGACCTTACTTGAAACGCATTGTTTCAGAAGAAATACTTCGTTGCTCATTTTGCCAGAAAACCCAAGATGCAGTAGGAAAGTTAATATCTTCACCCGGTGATCATCCTCGAGCTTATATCTGTGACGAATGTGTAGCGATTTGTAACACGATTTTGGAAGAAGACCAGGCGGAACGTGTTCCAACGGTCGAAGCCAAGCTGCCACGACCGGCAGAAGTCAAACGTTTTCTTGATGAGTATGTCATCGGGCAGGACAAGGCCAAGAAGAAACTGGCCGTGGCCGTTTACAACCACTACAAGCGCATCATGCTGACCAAGGTGCGCAGCGATGTGGAACTGACGAAATCGAACATCCTGCTGATTGGGCCGACGGGGACCGGCAAGACGCTGCTGGCCCAGACCCTGGCACGGCTTCTGGAAGTGCCATTCGCGATTGTCGACGCCACCACGCTGACCGAAGCGGGTTATGTGGGCGAAGACGTTGAAAACATCATCCTGAAACT
>JAKASH010000661.1 GCA_021828225.1 Acidobacteriota bacterium
GATCTAGACCCTCCGCTTCCGCCTGTGCCTTGACGCGCCGGGAACCGGGGACGGCAAGGGCTCCTTTGAGCGTTGAAGCGATCTTCTTTCCATCCAGGACGCGCGCGGCAAGGCGCAGATCTTCGATGCGCGCGTTCGTGCACGAGCCGATGAAAACCCAGTCAATCGGAATGTCGGCGATTCGCGTGCCGGGCTTCAAAGCCATATATTCGAGAGCGCGCTCGGCGGCCTCACGCGACACTGAATCGCTAAAAGAGTTGGGATCCGGAACACTGCCGGTGACGTCGGTCACCATGCCCGGATTGGTCCCCCACGTTACCTGCGGAGCGATGGCTGCTGCTTCCAGTTCCACAACGCGGTCATAGGTTGCGCCGGGATCAGAAGCGAGCGTCTTCCAATGGTCAACAGCCACCTGGAAATCCTTGCCGCGTGGAACATAAGGACGCCCTTCGAGATAAGCAAACGTTGTATCGTCCGGCGCCACCATGCCCGCGCGCGCGCCGCCTTCAATCGACATATTGCACACCGTCATCCGGCCTTCCATGGAAAGCTCCTGGATGGCTTCGCCGGCGTATTCGATCACATGGCCGTTTCCGCCGGAGGTTCCGATCTTTCCGATGATAGCGAGGATAATGTCTTTGGCCGTGACCCCGCACGGCCGATGGCCCTTGACGCGCACCAGCATCGGTTTTGATTTGAATTGCGAAAGGCACTGGGTTGCCAGCACGTGTTCCACCTCGCTGGTGCCGATGCCAAAAGCCAGCGCGCCGAACGCGCCGTGAGTCGATGTGTGGCTGTCACCACAAACAATAGTCTGGCCGGGGTTCGTGATGCCAAGTTCGGGGCCGATGATGTGCACAATGCCCTGGTTGCGGTTGTTCATGTCAAACAGCAGGATGTTGTTTTCCTGGCAGTTTCGGGCCAGGGCCGCAAATTGTGCCACGGCAGCCTCATCCTTCAGCGGTAGGCTGCGGTCGGTGGTCGGCACCGAGTGGTCCATCACTGCGAAAGTCAGGTCCGACCGGCGCACCTTGCGCCCGGCGGCTCGCAGTCCCGCGAACGCCTGCGCGGAAGTAACTTCATGGATCAGGTGGCGGTCGATATAAATGAGTGCCGGATGTCCGGGCTCTTCCCGGACCACATGGGCGCTCCAGATCTTTTCATACATTGTGCGAGGTGGCATCGTATTTACTTTAACCTGCTCTGAAAGTGTTCAAAAACTGCCTTTCAACAATGCTGGAGCGGCAATCGGAGGCGCGCTCTTAGTTTCTCCGCCTCGGATACCGACCAGTCGGTAGGTAGCTTAGCATCCCACCCTTGGCCTTGTCAATTCTATTCCCTTCTTCTCCTGCTCGGCAAATGGCCGAGCGAAAAAATGTTGCTCCCGCGCTCGTCCCCATAGCCCACGAGCCTGTTTGGGCTTAGAATCGAATCCTATGGTTCGTCGCACTCAGGATCAAGCTTCTGTCCGTCGCCGCAAGAAAGGCGCTGCTTCGCGGCGAACTTTCCTAAAGACTGCGCTGGGTGCTGGCAGCGCGTTTGCCGGATTCTCGATTGCCGGTGCCGCACAGGGCGGGAAGAGCCGGCCGCGCTGGCGGGCTCACACAGTGGCAACCATCCCCGAAGGCTACCAGGTTGCCGTTGCGGACGTGAACGGAGATGGCCGGCCTGACATCCTGGCCCTCAGTTCGCAGCAGAATATTGTCGAGTGGTACCAGAATCCTTCCTGGTTTTTGCGGTTTGTCACAACCTCCACCGCCCACAACATCAGCCTGGCACCGCTGTTTCGCCAGGGATATCCCGCGCAGGGGCTGGCGCTCGCCAGCGGTTTTTATCTGGAACACAGCGACCGGGGCGGAGAAATCTGGTGGGCCCAGCCGAAAGCGTCGCTCGATGCCGAATGGTCCCTCACGCTGATCGGGCGGATTCCAACCTCGCATCGTTTGCGCTGGGCCGACCTGGATGGCGATGGCCGCCTGGAACTGGTAGATGTTCCGATTGTGGGCGCGGGATCAAAACCGCCCGATTACTCCATTCCGGCGCCAATTAAATGGTTCCAGATGCCGGATTCACTTCTCGAGGGTCACGCGGAGGGCGGTGCGGAGCAATCCCACAACTGGATACCCCACCTGATCGATGAGACTCTGACCCTCGTTCACGGCGTCCTGATCATGGATTGGAACGCCGACGGCCGGGACGAAATCCTCACTGCAAGCGCCCAGGGAGTGAACCTCTTCGAATCCAAAGGCCGGGGAGCAGATCTGGCATGGACCAGAACTGTGCTCACGCCGGGCGACCAGGGTCCCGGCCGCTACCACGGCGCCAGCGAAATTGGCGTGGGGAAAATCAATGGGCACAGGTTTCTCGCGACGATTGAACCCTGGCATGGAAACAAAGTGGTGGTTTATCCGGGAGGCGCGGACAAGTTCACTGAGCGGCACGTGATCGATACAAGCTACAAGAGCGGGCACGCCCTCGCCTGTGCCGACCTGGACGGCGACGGCAATGACGAAATCGTTGCCGGATACCGCGGCCCGGGAACTTCGCTCTTTATTTACCACGCCACCGATGACCGCGGCGCCGCCTGGGAGCGAGAAACCCTCGACACCGACATGGCGGCTTCCTGCTTGGTCATTGCGGATATCAATGCAGACGGTCGCCCGGACATTGTCGCCGTTGGCTCGTCAACCGCCAACGTCAAGTGGTATGAAAATCCGGGCTCCTGAGCCGCATCGGCCGTTTCCCGGATGCGGTAAGAGCGGCCTT
>JAKASH010000662.1 GCA_021828225.1 Acidobacteriota bacterium
TTCCCTGGTCATCAAAGGTGCCTCCTCGGCTCTGGCTTTACCACCTCAATTACTGCGATTTTGTGAATCTCGACATCAATCAGCCCGAAGACCGGCCTGTCTTGCGCAAGGCCCTGCAACTCATGGCCGATTGGTGCGAGCAAAACGCCACCGGCCGAGAAGTGGGCTGGGAGCCCTACACGCTTTCGCTACGGATCGTCAACTGGTTGAAGTTTCTCTTGCGGAACCCTTCGAAGCTGAACGCAATCGAAGAGAAGGCGGCAGTGGCAGAAATTCTCTCCAGCTTGCGATGCCAGGTGCTCGCGCTCGAAAAAAACTTGGAATTTCATCTGAGGGCCAACCACCTGCTGAAGAACATCAAAGCCCTGATGTTTGCCGGGGCGCTGCTCGAAACTTCTGAAAGCAATCGCTGGTGGGTAAAGGGCGCGAAGCTACTGGACGGTCAACTGCGGGAACAGATTTTGCCGGATGGCGGACACTGTGAGCGTTCCCCGATGTACCATGCAGAGGTCCTTGACGATTTTCTCGACCTGGAAACTGTGGCCTCATCCAGCCGGCGTTTCCTGCCTTGTGCGCCAACGCTTTCTGATTGCATCGACCGGATGTCGAACTTCCTAGAAGCGATGCTTCACCCGGATGGCGAGATTCCTCTCTTCAATGACTCTGCTTTCGGGATTGCGCCATCGGCTCGTGAACTGCTTTCGCGCGCGAGACGGCACAATGTAACCTTCGGCAAAGCGGAACGGGAGACGAACATTTTCCGGGACACAGGCTATGCCGTGATTCGCGGGCCGGAATCGAAAAGTCGTCTTATTTTTGATTGCGGGCCCGTCGGCCTCGATTATCAGCCGGGCCACGCACACTGTGACGTGTTGAGCTACGAACTTTCGCTGGATGGGCAGCGGGTGGTTGTTGATACCGGTGTCAGCGGATATGAGCCGGGTCTTGGAAGGCAATACGAGCGCTCGACAGCGGCTCACAACACTCTGCGCATCGATGGCGAGGAGCAGGCTGAGATCTGGGCCAGCTTTCGGGTCGGGCACCGGCCGCAAGTGAGTTCAATCGAGAGCGGCCAGGTCGATGGGTTCCACTTTGTGAGGGGATCGCATCAGGCATATCGGCGTCTGGGTGTTGTTCACGCCCGCCAGATCATTCTGTGCCCTGGAAGCCGCTGGGTCGTGGTCGACTGCCTGCAAGGAAAAGGAACGCACGGAATCGAGTCTTTTGTCCATTTCCACCCTGGCACCGAGGTCAGAGCCTGTCCGGACTTCGATAATCCCTCATATGGTGACTTGCGGAAGCGGTTTGTCATACACTCCGCAGGCCATCTGTATTTTTTTCTCTCTTCAAACAAAGGGTCGGTCGCATTAAAAGACGCCTGGTATTCCCCGGAGTTTGGACGGCGTGAAAAGCAGGTCGTGATTTACTGGAGTTGGCAAGGCGCCCTTCCGGCACGGTTGGTCTACGCTTTTGCACCCGCCGGCAGAAGCATCCCAAGTGTTTCTCTGCAAGCTGATCAGGAATCAATCGAGATCGATAATGTTCGCATTCCTCTAAATTAGCTGCACTCCTTGAATATTCTTTACGTTTCACAATACTTCCTGCCGGAAGTCTGTGCTCCTGCGACACGCGTGAACGAGTTTACGCAGGCGTGGGCGCGCGCCGGGCACAATGTCCGGGTCCTGACGGGATTTCCCAATCACCCTGAAGGCGTCTTACATCCGGATTATCTGGAGAAGTGGAAGAGGGGTTTTGCCCGCGAAGATTACGCGGGCGTAGAAGTCTCGCGAACCTGGCTCCTGCCGGCTGCCAATCGAGGTGTCTGGGGGCGAGCGGTTAATTACTCGTCGTTTGCTTTATCGGCAACCATGGCCGGGCCGTTCGTTGCACAGCGGCGGGGGGTCGTTATCGGGACTTCTCCGCAACTTCTGGTGGGAGCGGCCAGTTACGTTGTGGCCCGGAGTCGACGACTTCCTTTTGTCTTTGAGGTGCGTGACTTATGGCCGCAGTCGATTGTTGCCGTCGGCGCGGCCGGCCGGCGATCAGCTCTCTACCGGAGCCTGGAGCAGGTGGCCAACTATCTATATCGGCATGCAGACCGAATCGTCCTGGACGGTGAGGCCAAGCGGCGACAGCTCGTCGCCATGGGAGTTTCGCCGGAGAAGACGGCGGTCATCCGAAATGGCGTATCGGAAGATTTTTGCCTCGAACCTGACTCCGTTGTTGCCCACGCAACGCGGGAACGAGTGAGAAATGAACTCGGGCTTGGCCGGAAGTTTATCGCCATGTATATCGGGACGCTCGGTATGGCACATGGGCTTGAGACGGTTTTACAGGCTGCGGAACGATTAAAGGTCCGCCCGGACATCGTTTTCCTGATTATCGGCGAAGGGGCGGAGCGAGAACAGCTTCTTAAGAAAAGAGAGGAATTGTTCCTGTCCAACGTACTCTTTCTCAGAAAGCAGCCGCGTGAAGCCATTCCTGCTTACCTCGCTGCTGCAGACGTCTGCCTGGCGCCGTTGCGGAATAGAGAAGTCTTCAAAACAGCGATTCCCTCCAAGATGTTTGAGGCCATGGCTGCGGGAAAACCCGTCATTCTTGGCGTTGAGGGCGAAGCCAAAGAGATTCTGCTGGATGCGAAGGCCGGCATTCCTGTTCCGCCGGAAGACCTAAAGGCCTTGGCTGATGCCGTGATGTTGCTCCATGACAAGCAAGGTCTCAGCCATGAGATGGGCCTTAGCGGCAGACGTGCCGTATGCCAG
>JAKASH010000663.1 GCA_021828225.1 Acidobacteriota bacterium
GGAATCCGGGTTGGTCAAGCCGACAATAATGTAAAACGTGGTTGTCTTGCCTGCGCCGTTCGGGCCCAGCAGGCCGACCACCTCACCTTGAGCGATCGTGAGGCTAATATTATCGACAACCTTGCGGCCCTTGTATGCTTTGGTCAGGTCAACCGTGGAAAGAGTATGCATGGTCGCTCACTGCGCGACGCGGTGTTTCGAAACTGTAGGGGAATTGGCGTTTCCATCCACGAGCAACCTATCATTGTGAATGTAGAAAGTCAATCGTTGCCCGCTCATAAAGCCCTTTTCCGCGTCATAAACTGTTGGCGGTCCTCCTGTCATGACGATCGTTCCCGTACGGGCGTCGTAAACCGCGTGCTCACCCTTAGCATAGCGCATCGGCTGAATGACTTTCACATGGCCTTCCGCTACGGCACGCTTAACTTCGGAGTCCGCCTGCTTCCTGCCGGACGAGAAATAGACGTCCAGTTGGTCTGCTTCAATCCTCGTACCCTCTGTATCCAGCTCGACGTTGCCGGAATAGCGCGCCTTGCGCCCGGCATCAAAGTAGTCGAGCCGATCTGCCCGGACGGTCAAGGGACGCGGGCCAGACTGACTTGCCTTTCCTTGGCTGGCCTTGGATGGAGCAGGCTGCAAGTGAGAGGTTACCACCCGCGAATTCGTACTTACTCTGCGCTGATTCTTGTAAACATCAAGTGTTGGTGACTCGACTACGTCAGTCCCGCGCCAGGCGCGGACGTGGCCTGCGTAGTGAACCACCTCGCTCCTGTGGTCAGCGACCATTCGGTCGGCAACCACATTTGTAGGGAGGGAAGGGTCTCGTGGATCGGTATGGATTGCATGCACGTTGCCGATTCCTTCTGCTGTGTCAGACGCCAGCAAGATCACAATTCGGTCGGCCCGCGCCCGGGTGGTCAAATCCTGAACTTCCGGGTGACCCGTGAGAATCAGCTTCTGCTGGCGCGCCAAATCCCGAGCTTCTTCACCCGTCGCAATCAGGTTCCCGTTGCGGAAATGGAAATCCCCTTTTTGCTCGACGGATTCGACCATCTCAGTTGCCGGGTCAAACGTCGCCGCCATCTGTTTGGCAGTCGCGACCGCTGCCTTGTTCGTAGAGTTCGGCGGTGGCGCAAAAACAATTCGAGTTCCGCCAGTTCCGCGAAGCGATTCGAGATGGCTTGTGGAATCAAAAGCCATGAAGAATTTAGCGGCGGTCACCGTCCGATCCCCCGCCTTTGCGCTCTCCGGATAGAGAACCAATGTTCCGGGTCCCGAAGTTTCAGCTTCCTTGAGGTTCTTTCCTTCGGGGCGAAAGGAAAACTGGAGCTTTTCAGTTGCAAGATCTTCCCTCGATATCTTTCCTCCGAGGTTGTACGATCCCGAAGCAACCTTCCCTGCCCCGGGGAGTTGAGCAATCGTCAAGTCAACTTGTCCCATGGCAACGCCGTTGGCAGGAACGTGAGTGGCGGCTGAAAAATTCAACACCACCTCATGCGCCTTGAGATTTGTGAGCGCGCCGCCCTGGCTGGATTCACTTCGCACGTGGCCTGCCGCTACCAGCTTGCTGAGCCGGCTGGTCACTGGATCAAGATGGCCGCGCAACACATCGGACTCAAGGCTCAGCCGGCCGCTCGGAGTGTTGTCAGAGGCATGAGCCTGTCCTTCCAACAGAACTTCTGTCACGCGGTTCAGCGCATCCAGAGAAATCGAACCCTGTTCAGCGGTGACAATGCGATTGCCTTGGCGGATTTTCAGCGGCCCCCACAATTCGATACCCTTGCCGGCACCGCCGTAACGGAGGCGACTGGCAGATAGCCGGATGGGCGGGTTCGTCCGGCGGTTTTGCGAAGGTTGGAAGACTGCCTTCACATCCTGCTTCAGCACGATCTCCCCGTTGTCGGTGGAATACGCAAGCCCGCGGGCCGCTCCGGACATCGCGCCCAGATGGAAGCTGACCGGAGTCTGGCTTTCAAGCAGCGTTCCGTGATCCTGTGAACTTACCTTTGAGGTCCTGATGTACACTGGCTGTCGTCCGCCATGAGTATCAGCGGACGTCTCATCCAACGGCTTGCCGCTCTTTGAAGCTAAATCCTGCACCTGCCTGGGTGACGCGTTCAGAATCAATTCGACGTCATCCGGCGTCGAAAGATTGCCTGTAGAAGGATTGTATTCCCCCTCCGCCGTCTTGAGGATGTCATAGCGATTTCCGGACTTTCCGAAATACTCCACGTAGACATCTTTCAGGAGTGTTGAGCCGCCCTGCTTGAAGGCAAGCGTGCGCGAGGCATGGATCACGAAAAGCCGCTGGCCCTTATCCGACCGAGTAAAGGTGACGCCAGAGAGTTGCTGGTTGACATTCCGGGGAAGCTCGGGCGGCTTCGGCAACAGCTTCGGCGCGTTCGTCTTTCCCAGCCGCCAATACGTCCCCGCGATGATCCCGACGGTGATCACCAGACCTGCAACAGCAAGGATGCTGATCCAGCGCCTGCCCCGGCCTTGTGGTTGAATGCCGTTCTTCACAATCCCGCGTTGATCCCTCCCTCCTGCCATTTTAAACCCCGGAGGGGAAGTAATGTCTCTGGATTCGAGGAAGCGGCTCAGTGCTCAACGGAAGGCGGCCGGGTAAAATTTGCTCACTGTCCGCGAGGCGGACAACTTTGCGCAAAAAGCGCGCATTGCATCGGCGAATGATTTTGATAAGACCTTTATTTTCAGTTGGATATAAAATTCAATGAAAAGTGCTGGCAAAAT
>JAKASH010000664.1 GCA_021828225.1 Acidobacteriota bacterium
GAATGTCGCGGTTGAGACGGCTGCAATTGACGGAAAGGATTTTCTTTATCACCTGCAATGTTCTTCGAAGGCGCCGAAATTTCGAAGACTGCGATTTCGAGGCTCTGGCGAGCGCCATGGATACGGTGTGCGCGCGGCGGGGGTTTCGCCTGGCAGGTTATACCTTGATGCCGGATCACTGGCACGCCTTAATCGTTCCTGCAAGAGGCGATTCGATTGATCGCACGATGAACGCTGTGAAGGTGGCTGCGGCGCACGGCATCAATCGTCTTCGGGGGACCAGCGGCAGCCTCTGGCACTTGCGGTACTTTGACCGCGTCATGCGGACGGTCAGGGAATTTCATGAGACGATTGATTATATGCACCTGAATCCGGTGAGAGCCGGGCTGGTTCGGGACCCTGGGAAGTGGGCGTGGTCGAGCTTTCATTGTTTCGGAGGACCCGGCCCCATCCGCCTGCAAGTGGACGATCTCAATTTGCCGAGCGATGAGAAGACGTATTTGTAGCGCAGGGCCCGCTTTCTGGCCCTGCGGCACTTGCGGGGGATTCAAGGCAAAAGCCGCAACGTTGGAAGGCGAACGTTGCGGTACAATGAGAAATTCCACTATGACAGCAGAAGAGCAGAGACTGGAAGAATCGCGGCAGCGTGAAGGGCACTGGAACCGCTGGGGGCCGTACCTTTCGGAGCGGCAATGGGGGACGGTGCGTGAGGACTACAGCGCCGACGGCACGGCGTGGGAATATCTACCGCACGATCACGCGCGCAGCCGGACCTACCGCTGGGGCGAAGACGGCATCGCGGGCATTTGCGACCGCCATCAATACATCTGCCTGGCATTCGCCTTCTGGAACGGCCGTGATCCCATCCTGAAAGAACGCCTTTTTGGCCTGACGGGGAACGAAGGCAACCACGGAGAAGACGTTAAGGAATACTACTTTTATCTCGACTCGACACCGACGCACTCCTACATGAAGTATCTCTACAAGTATCCTCAGGCCGAGTTCCCTTACACGCGCCTGGTGGAAGAGAATGGCAGGCGCGGGCGGGAGAATTCCGAGTTCGAACTGCTGGACACCGGGGTTTTCAACGAGAGCCGCTACTTCGACGTGTTCGTGGAATATGCCAAAGCGACTGAGGAGGACACTTTAGTCCGGGTGACGGCCTGGAACCGGGGGCCGGAAGCAGCGCAACTGGATTTGCTTCCCCAGTTGTGGTTTCGCAATCGGTGGTCATGGGGGCGCGGCGACCATCGGCCGAGGGTGGCAAGAGATAAGAGCGTTGACGGCGCAACCGTCATGCGAGTGGAGCACGAATATTACGGCACGCGATGGCTGATTTGCGAGGGCGCTCCCAATCTGCTTTTCACTGAGAATGAGACCAACCTGCAACGCCTGTTCGGAGCAGGGAACCGGACGACGTTTGTCAAAGACGGCATCAACAACGCAGTGGTTCACGGCAACCAGGAGGCCGTGAATCCCAGCGAAGGGACCAGGGGCGCGGCGCACTATCACCTGACGATTGAACCGGGCAAAAGCGCGGAGATCCGGCTGCGCTTTACGAACAACGAGCCCGCGCCCGAAATGCTGGGCACATCATTCGCCGCTATGTTTGACCAGCGCATCGCCGAAGCCGACGAGTTTTACCGGACGATTGTGCCGGACGCTCTTTCCATCGACTGCAAGAACGTGATGCGCCAGGCGCTTTCCGGCATGCTCTGGAACAAGCAGTTTTACCATTACGACGTGCGGACCTGGCTGGAAGGCGATCCGGCTTACCCTCCGCCTCCGTCGGAACGCTGGGAGGGGCGCAACCACGAGTGGGTCCACCTTTACAACAACGACGTGATCTCGATTCCGGACAAGTGGGAGTATCCGTGGTACGCGGCGTGGGACCTGGCCTTCCACTGCATCACGCTGGCGCTGATTGATCCGGAGTTTGCCAAGCGGCAACTGATTCTGCTGCTCCGCGAATGGTATATGCACCCTAACGGCCAGCTTCCGGCCTACGAATGGGCTTTTGCTGATGTGAATCCGCCGGTACATGCCTGGGCGGCGTGGCGAGTCTACAAGATCGAAAAGAAGCGCCGCGGCAAGGGCGACCGGAATTTTCTGGAACGGGTATTCCACAAGTTGCTGCTCTACTTCACGTGGTGGGTGAACCGGAAAGATCCGCAGGGCAACAACGTCTTTGAGGGCGGCTTCCTGGGGCTCGACAACATCGGTATTTTTGACCGCTCGAAGCCGCTGCCCATGGGCGAATCGATTGAGCAGTCCGACGGCACGAGCTGGATGGCCATGTACAGCCTCAGCATGCTGGTCATCGCTTTCGAGCTGGCCAAGGAAGACCGGGCCTACGAAGACGTGGCGAGCAAATTCTTTGAGCATTTTGTCTACATTGTGGACGCCATGAATAACCGCGGCGGCAAGGGCGTGACGCTGTGGGACGACGAGGACGGCTTCTACTACGATGTCCTTCACATGTCCGATGCGCGCCACGTCTTCATGAAGGTTCGGTCAATGGTGGGGTTGATTCCGCTGTTTGCCGTGCAGTCGCTCGAGCCGGAAATTGTGGACCGCTTTCCGGGCTTCAAGAAAAGGATGCAGTGGTTTGTGGATTTCCACCCCAACATGGCCAACCTGATGGACACCAGCCAGAAATCCGAGCACGGCGTGCGGCGATTGCTCTCCATCCCGACCCGCGAGCAGTTGCTGCGCGTGCTGAAATACATGCTGGACGAAAACGAGTTTCTCTC
>JAKASH010000665.1 GCA_021828225.1 Acidobacteriota bacterium
TCGAGAGGAATGGGCTCATGAACAGAGAGTTGGCCAAGCTGATTTACGGCGCCGGTAAGACCATCCTCATCGCGGATGATTCCGACTTTGTTCCATAGGATCTCGCGCAGCTCCTGCACAATTTGTTGCGTATCGATGCTGGCGGTTGATGCATTACTGCATTTGGGGGATTCTGGGCTTGCCGGTGTCGTCTTGCGGTTCTGATGGCAGGAATGCCGGCGGATGCTCGCGCCCGCCCGCGCTCCATAGACCAGCCCTTCGAGCAGGGAATTGCTGGCCAGGCGGTTGGCGCCGTGAACCCCAGTTGCAGCCACCTCGCCGGCGGCGTAAAGGCCCTCCAGTGATGTGCGACCATTGAGGTCTGTCGCAACGCCACCCATCGCGTAATGAGCCGCGGGACGAACCGGCAGAAGATCGGACGTAATGTCCAGGCCGTATTGCAGGCACGTGGAACAAATCGTGGGGAAGCGGCTTTTGACGTGCTCTGCTTTCAATCCCGTTAGGTCCAGGTAGACAAACTCGCTCCCCGTCTTTCGCATCTCCATGACGATGGAGCGGGAGACGACATCCCGTGGGGCAAGCTCTCCGGCTTCATGGTAGTGGGGCATAAAACGCTTGAGATCAATGTTTCTCAGGATGGCGCCCTCACCTCGGAGCGCCTCGGAAAGCAGGAAATGAGGTGCTCCCTTCGCATAAAGTGCGGTAGGGTGAAATTGTATGAATTCGAGATCGCTTAGCAGCGCGCCGGCCCGGTAGGCAATGGCAACTCCGTCTCCGCACGCCACGTCGGGATTGGTGGTTTCCTTGTAGACCTGTCCCATGCCGCCAGTTGCCAGCACCACAGCACGTGCCTCGATCGTACGCAGGCGGGAGGTTTTTGCATCAATGTAACGGACCCCGGCAACTTGCTTCCCGTAGATGAGGAGATCTGTCACGAAAGTGTGCGGCCGGATCTCAATTGTGGGAAGGCTTTTGACTTTGACGATGAGCGCCCGGAGGATTTGCGCCCCGGTTGAGTCTCCGTGGGCGTGAAGAATCCGGGAACGGCTGTGAGCCCCTTCGCGGGTGAAGGCCAATCGAGTTCCTTCGCGATCGAACTGCATGCCCCAGTCAATCAGCTTCTTGATCTCACGCGGCCCGTGTTCGACTAGGACTCGCACGGCTTCTTCACGGCAGAGCCCGTCTCCGGCCTGCAGGGTATCCTGAAAATGGAGGGAGACTTCGTCATCTTCTGCAAGAGCCGCGGCGATTCCTCCCTGAGCGTGTTCGGTGCTCGATTCATATATTTCGCCTTTGGTCAGGACCAGAACATGACCGGTGTCTGCCAGTTCAATTGCAGCGCGCAGCCCGGCGATGCCAGCGCCAAGGATCAGAAAGTCGACGTGCTCATTTTTCTCGCTCATAGGGTTCATCATCATCATACGCGGCGCGGAGCGCGGTCGCAACATGAAGCTGTGTTATTACCGCGATCCAGGGCCTAGTTTTGATTTTAATGGTATGGTATTTGTCTGCGTTTACACTCAGGAGAGGATTGCTAAGAACTGATGCGACGACTTCGAGTCGAATCTCGTTATTTTGACTATCACGTTGTAGTTGGGCGCGGAGCTTGGGGTGCATTTCAGCGCTTTCCACACGGCAGCTACTCCTCGATATTTGTTTTGACGGAGCGGCCTCTCTGGAAGGTTTGGGGTGCGGACTTTCTCAAAGCCAGCCACTTGATTTCTCCTCATGAGGTGTTTATTCCCTCTGGAGAAAACTCAAAGAGCATCAGGATGGCGGAGCGGGTGGCCGCGACGCTGCTGAAAAAAGGGGGGGACCGGCGCTCCCTATTGATTGCTTTCGGTGGAGGAGTGGTGGGTGACCTGGGAGGATTTGTGGCCTCCACCTATATGCGTGGGATTGATTACATTCAGGTTCCGACGACAGTAGTTGCCCAGGTTGATAGCGCGATCGGAGGCAAGACGGCCGTCAATGTGGGCGAGATGAAAAACCTGATTGGCACCTTTGCGCCACCGCGACTGGTGCTTGCCGATCCCGTCGTTCTGCAGTCTCTGCCTGTGCGGGCGTTCCTCTCTGGATTTTATGAGGTTGCGAAGCACGCGATCCTTTCCGGGCCGTCGATGTTTTCGCTGATGGAAAGGGAGGTAGGGAATCTGTGCCCCAGCCGGAACGGCATCCTTGAACGGCTCCTGATTCGCGCAGGGCAAGTCAAAGTGGATGTGGTTAACCGTGATGAGCATGAGGCTGACCTACGCCGCCTGCTGAATCTGGGTCATACGTTTGGCCACGCGTTGGAAGAAGCCACAGGCTACCGGCGATTGCTTCACGGCGAGGGTGTGGGATGGGGGTTGCTGTGTGCGGCAAGGTTGGGAGTGCTCCTGGACATGCTGGACGTGAAGGAATCGGAGCGGATAGCAGGGTTAATCCGCCGCATCGGGCCACTGCCCTCGATTCGTGATCTTGCTCCGGCGAAAATCATGCGACTGGTTTCGCGAGACAAGAAGGCGGTTGCAGGACAGATCCATTGGGTGGTGCCCGAGAAAATCGGCAGAGTCAGAATTGTTCGAGACGTTCCCATCGGCGTTGCGGCAGAAGCGCTTCGCAGCGTGCAGCGAACGGAGGCGCATGGCTAAGGCGAAGCCCATGGCGGTCGAAGGAACGACGGTGGGGAAGGGGGTGGACGAGCAATCGACCGCTTCCGTAGTGCGGAGCATGTTTGCCGCAGTGGCGCCGCGATACGACCTGCT
>JAKASH010000666.1 GCA_021828225.1 Acidobacteriota bacterium
CAGATTCTGCAGTGTCTTGCTTTCTTTGGGCAGAGCAGCAACCAGGGCCAACGATACAAACGCTACAACCGTCAGGCACCCCAGAATTGCCCCCGTTTGCAAGGTTTTGTAATTCAATTCTCGCGTGGTCATCTCGATCCCTCCTTTCTCCTTCCCCGGAGGGTCCGGTCAATCCACAATTCCCCTTTTTATTATCTCGAGAACCGGAAAATGTCTCAGTGACTCGAGTCACGCCAATTTGTGAGAAGGTCCTTCGGCTATTGCAACCGTAGTGCGGGCATTTCCGCAGCATGGTTTCCCGACTCTATAATCGAATATCCGCGAAGCTCCGATCTCGATGAAAGCCGGAAGAAGGGAATTCCACCTCGGTCCCTGATAGAATAACCGCCAGTACGCACCAGCAACATGATGAAGTAACCGGAGGCTTGGAATGGAAAAGTTGGGTGTAGGGATCGTAGGGACAGGATGGGTTGCAGGCGAGTACATCCGCGCGTTTGAGGCCGACCCTCGCACCGAGGTGAGGGCTATCGTGAGTCGGGAAAAAGAACGGGCCCATGCGAAGACAGAAGAATTCGGGCTTGAGCGCGCGCGGGCTTACGAGCATCTGGAGAAGATGCTTGACGATCCCGGCATCCAGATCGTCGTCCTCGCCACGCCCCACCCGTTCCACGTCCCGCAGGGTATCGCTGCTGCGCAGGCCGGGAAGCACCTGGTGATCGAAAAGCCGGTAGCGCTCAACCTGGAAGGTCTCCGGCAACTTCAGACAGCCGTTCAAGCCGCCAAAGTCAAGACCGTCGTCAGTTTTGTGTTGCGCTGGAATCCGTTGTTCAAAACCATTCGAGCCATGCTTGCCGACGGGCTAATCGGAAAGGTATTTTCCGCTGAAGCCGATTACCTGCACGGCCTGGGCCCCTGGTATGCCCAGTACCACTGGAACATCAAAAAGGAAATGGGGGGCAGCAGCCTGCTCACAGCAGGTTGCCACGCTGTCGACGCGCTGCGGTGGTTCCTGGGGAAAAAGGCTGTGGAGGTTTTTGCCTATGCCAACACCAGCCCTGACAATCCTCTGCACTACGAGTACGAACCCAACAGCGTGACGCTGGTCCAATTTGAGGACGGGACCATCGGCAAAGTGACGTCCTCGATTGAGTGCGTGATGCCCTACGTCTTTCACATCCAGTTGCTCGGCGACCAGGGGGCCATTCGCAACAATCAGATCTTTACCAAACGTTGGCCGGGCCAGAAGAGCTGGGCGTCCGTTCCCACCTCTCTTCCCGAAAGCGGCGATGTCAGCGAGCATCCCTTCCGGGATGAAGTCAGCCATTTTGCGGATTGCATCCTGGAAGATCGCGAGTCCCACGCCAATCTTGAGGACGCCGCTCTGACCCACGAGATCTGTTTCGCCTCCGAAATTTCCGTGCGCGAACACCGGCCCGTTTCCCTGCCCCTTTAGTTAGCAACTGTGCCATCCAAGCAGCAGCCTGGCAACCCACTGGTAGCCGCGACACTGTCTTTTGTGTCGCGGGCTCTTGGTCATTAAAGACCCGCGACGGGAAATGCCCCGTCACGGCTACCCCTTCGTACCGTCGGGGTTCTGCCGATTGCCAGCCCCGGTTGGCAAGTTCTCAACTGTCGGATTTTCAAAAAACTCCCTTGTGCGTACCTGCGCTCTTACCGCAAGATTCGGATTGCGGCCAAACAGCTTCCGGCCGAAGATGATCTTCGAGGAGAACGAAAAGATGCAATCGAGACCAGAAGATTACTCGAGGATTGAGAAGGCCATTCATTACCTGGACGAGCGCTTCCCGGCACAGCCCGATCTCAGTGAAGTCGCGAAGAGTGTCAATCTCAGCGCGTTTCATTTTCAGCGGCTCTTCAAGCGCTGGGCGGGAATCAGCCCTAAGCGCTTCCTGCAATTCCTGATGCTGGACTATGCCAAGCACGCGCTCGAGCAGTCCGGCAACGTTCTCGACGCCGCCTACGCTGCCGGCCTGTCAAGCCCCAGCCGCCTGCACGATCTGTTTGTCAGCGTGGAGGCGGTCACGCCCGGGGAGTTCAAAAAGCGGGGCGCCGGTCTGCGCATCGCTTACGGATTCCATCCAAGCCCTTTCGGAGAATGCCTGCTGGCCGCGACCGAACGTGGAATCTGCGCGATGTCCTTTGTTACAAGAGGCAACCGCAAGGAAGTCTTAAAGGATTTGCTCCGGCGTTGGCCGGGAGCTCAACTGGTTGAAGATTCCAAAACGGCCGGCCGGTATCTTGGCCGAGTTTTTCCGAAGAGCAATCATCACGCCAAGCTGCCGCTCGATCTTCGGGGAACCAATTTCCAGATCAAAGTGTGGCAGGCGCTACTGGAAATTCCGCCGGGCGCTGTCGTCCCTTACGAAGAGCTGGCAACGCGAGTGGGCAACCCAAAAGCCTTCCGTGCTGTAGGGAGCGCCATCGGGCAGAATCCCATCGCTTTCATCATTCCCTGCCACCGGGTCATTCGAAAGGTCGGCTCGATCGGCGGCTATCATTGGGGAACGGAACGTAAGCGCGCCATGCTGGCCTGGGAAGCCGCCCGAACGCGCGGGTAGCCGCGACACTGTCTTATGTGTCGCGGGCTCTTGGTCACGTAGCGCCGCCGTCCTGGGCGGCACGGCACGTACTGGTAGCCACGACAGCGTTTTATCTGTCGTGGGCTTTTTGACGCGCGTCACCTCAGAGTATCCTGTCGTAGGCGGCATGCGACCCGATCCA
>JAKASH010000667.1 GCA_021828225.1 Acidobacteriota bacterium
CCGATCTTACCCTCGTGATCAGCCCTTTGATCGCCTTGATGGAAGACCAGGTGGCCAAGCTCAAGGAGCGGGGCTTCATGGTCGACCGCATCCATTCCGGCCGTCCTCGGGCGGAGCTGCGCCGGACCTGCCAGGATTACCTCACCGGCAAGTTGCAGTTCCTTTTCATCGCGCCGGAGCGGCTGCGCGTGGCCGGCTTTCCGGACATGTTGGCCAAACGGCCGCTGTCGCTGATCGCCGTCGACGAGGCACACTGCATCTCGCAATGGGGGCACGATTTCCGGCCGGATTACCGGATGCTGGGCCAGCACCTGCCGCGCCTGCGTCCTGCGCCGGTCGTGGCACTGACCGCTACGGCCACGCCCATCGTTCAGAACGACATCGCAGAGCAACTGGGTCTGGTGCGGCCGGCTCGTCTGGTTCACGGTTTCCGGCGCGCCAACATCGCCATCGAGGTTGTTGAGATCGCGCCCTCGCAGCGGCCCGAGCTTGCCCGCCAACTGCTACAGCCCGCAGAGCGCAGGCCGGCAATCGTGTACACACCCACTCGTAAGCAGGCTGAAGGATTGGCCGTCGAGCTCAGCCGCTTCTTCCCCGCTGCGGCCTACCACGCCGGCCTCGATGCCCACCTGCGGCAGGAGGTTCAAGCGGAGTTCCAAAAGGGCCGGATCGAAGTTATGGTTGCGACGATTGCTTTTGGCATGGGAATCGACAAGGCGGACATCCGCACCGTGATCCACACCGCGCTGCCAGGCAGCCTGGAAGCATACTACCAGGAGATCGGCCGCGCGGGGCGCGACGGGAAACCCAGCCGGACGATTCTGATGCACTCTTACGCCGACCGCTACACCCATGACTTTTTCTTCGAGCGCGACTATCCGGACGTTAGCGTACTGGATGAAATCTTCGCGCGTCTTGAGGCCAGGCCTCAAGGAAAAGCGGCGCTCGAGCGCCAGGTGCGCATCGATGAGGAGGTGTTCGACAAGGCCCTGGAGAAACTGTGGGCGCATGGCGGTGCCGTGGTGGACTTCGCCGAGAATGTGAGCCGTGGAACCGGCAGGTGGCGCGAAACCTATATTGCCCAGGGAGAGCAGAGGCGAGCGCAGATCGAACAGATGATCCGTTACGCCGAGAGCCAGCGGTGCCGCATGGCCACTCTGGTGCGCCACTTCGGCGATCTGGAAGACAGCGAGAAGCCGTGCGGAATTTGCGATTTCTGCGCTCCCGGGGATTGTGCAGGACAGCGGTTCCGGACGGCCACCGAATCGGAATATGCGGCGCTCCTGCGAATAGTCGCCGCCTTGCGCAGGGCAGGTTCGAAATCAACGGGCAAGCTGCACATGGAGGTGTGTCCCGGCCGCGAGATGAGTCGCAATGCTTTCGAACAGGTGCTCGGCGCGATGGCAAGAGCGGGGCTGGTGCAACTGGCCGACGAGGTCTTCGAGAAAAACGGCAAGCAGATCGCTTACCGTACCGTAAGACTGACGCCCGCCGGCCACTCCGTGAACGAAAAGACCTCGGTCAGCTTTGTCATGAAGGAAACCGAGCCTCCGCCAGAAAAACGCAAGCGGAAGAAGAAGTCCTCTGCTTCCGAAGGCCAGAAGAGATCCCCGAAGCCCGCAACCGCGGCCAGGCCCAAGGCGAGCGCGGCAGAATCAGTCACCGGCTTAGAGACGCGGCTGGAAGCGGCGCTGCGTGCCTGGCGTCTGATTGAGGCCCGTCGGCTCGGCCTCCCGGCGTTTCGAATCTTCAACGACCGTACCCTCCGTGCACTGGCCGCTAATCGCCCGGCAACAACCCAGGAACTGCTGGCTATCACGGGGATGGGGCTGAATTCGGTCAAGAGATACGGGAGAGACATCTTCCGGGTCCTGCGTGAGAACGCTTAGTGTGGGAACTGACACGGGTTGTCTATTGCCTCAATCCAGTTTCGGAGTTGAGCTGTGTGAATGATGATGTCGCTGCAAATACCCGGACGCCAACGCCCGGGAGCATTTCGGAGTCTGCAAACCACAGCTCCCTGCCTGAACATGGAACCATGTGCACGGCTGATGCTTTAGATCAAAAGTAAGAAAGTAATCCGCCCGCAACACACCTTGGCGTACACCGATTATCGTTTGACTGTCGTGCCAACGATGGTTCCACTGATTCGCCCGGATCAGTGATTAGAATTCTGCTGGAATGGCATCTTATGTAGATTAGGACGGAGCCAGCGGCGGTTTGTGTGCGACTTACGTGCCTCGTCGCAGACGGCCAGATTGCCCCCGCGCACCCATGAGGCGGATTTGAGGGTGACGCGGGCGGTAGCGATCCGTTGCGCGCTGGCGCTTATTTCGAACGTATCCCACATGGCATCCTCTTTAAGCCATGATGGACACATGGACCCGCGCCTCTTGAGCGTAGGACAGGGATTTCGTGGGCATGAAGTCATGACACTCTCCGCAGTCGTTCATGAGTGATCGATCGCCACAGAATGGTCGGGACTACATGCCCGGCGAAGCCCGCCACCCAGGCGGAGTGGAGCCCGACCGACGGATGTCGGGCACGCCATCATAAAAGCCTTGAGAGGCTTGATTGTTACCGACAGGGGTAGGGGTGGGGATGCCATAGAAGACCGGAACCAAAATATGGAGCCTGAGAGTCAATAAAGACCCTGAGGATGCCAGTTTTTCGACGGCCATATTGATCTGATAGTATTTTTCGATGCGTGATGGTTGATTTTCGACGACGAGTCAGGTTATA
>JAKASH010000668.1 GCA_021828225.1 Acidobacteriota bacterium
CCGGAGACTTATCGGCAAGCCGTTGCCAGCGTGCTGGTCAAAATGAAACCGCAAACGCTGAAGAAGATCAAGAATAATCCCAAGGGCGACCCGCTTGAAATTTCTCGCGTAGCAGGAATCGCTGCGACCAAACGCACGGCAGACCTGATCCCGCTTTGCCATCCGCTGCTCCTCAGCCATATTGATGTTCGGGCGGAATTCTGCATGAATGGCGTCGCGATTTCGGCAACGGTACGGTCGACAGGTCCAACCGGCGTGGAAATGGAAGCTTTAACTGGCGCTGCCGTTGCAGCCTTGACGGTCTACGACATGTGCAAAGCCGTCGATCATGAAATCGAGATCACCGGCCTGAAGCTTCTCTACAAGAGCGGCGGCAAGTCCGGCGAATTTCGTGCGACAAGCTGAAAGGTTCTACTTCTATACACAACGGCCTAAGTGTTTGCGCAAGGGCGGTTTGACAGGCCGTCAGGGCATGGCTTCAGCCATGCCGCAAGGCGTGCCTGAGCAGCATCCAGGGCTTCAGCCCCTGAGAGGCCCTCAGCGGCTGAAGCTGGTTGGAATACGGGGTCTTTTGACGGCCCCGATGAATCGGAGCCCTGACGCGTTGGATGAGAATCTACTTATCGCGCCGTGTATAAACCGATTAGCAACTTGAAGCAAAGCGGCCTTGTCAGGAAACCTGCGTAGGCAACGGCCAGGAATTACCCGGCTGCAGATCTGATACTTCCTCAAATGAATCGCATTTTGCGCGCAAGAATTCTTGTTTTGAGTGATCTGGCAACCCAGGGACAGCGCGAGGATCGCTCCGGTCCCGCGGTCCGCGACATTCTGGAAGCCCATGGCTGGCAAGTGGCTGCGATCGATCTCCTACCTGACAATTTCGAACAGATCCGTGACCGGCTAAAGGAATGGACAGAGTCGGAGGACTGCGACGCGGTGTTTACTTCCGGCGGAACAGGGCTCGGCCCGCGAGACGTAACGCCGGAAGCCACCCGATCGGTGATCGAAACGGAAGTCCCGGGGCTTCCAGAATTGATGCGAGCGGAGGGAACGAAGAGCACGCCTCTGGCGGCCTTGTCCCGCGCAGTGGTCGGCGTGCGAAAACGCAAACTTATCGTGAACCTTCCGGGAAGCCCGCGCGGCGCTCGCGAGTCGCTCGAAAGCATCATCGATATTCTTCCCCACGCAATCGACCAGATCCAGGGACGTACGCAGCATCCTGAATAACAAAGTAGCTCCCGCCCGGTTACGCTCTTTTCAGGCGTGCAAGATCAGGGTGTAAGATTGTGAAATCAAACTTTGAGCAGGAGAGTCATGGAACCTCAATTTAATACAAACGAAGCTAGCGCAATGACAGCCATCATTTATCAAAGAACCGGAGGCCGGGCAATCGACGCGCAGTCCCGCGAGCGTCTGGGGAAAGAACTCGCAGGCCTCAGCCTGGCCAGTATCAGGCCGTACGCGGGATCTCTCGCCAGCGACCCCGTTCATGCCTCAAATGCTTACCTGGCCGTGGACTCTGTTGCAGGAAGTCAAGCCACGTCCTTGCTAATGCACATATCGCCTGGATCTTCGCCGGCCGGTACACCGTTTTCTGAGCCCCTGCGGACCGAGCGCGTTCAGGTTAGTGGGAAAGAAATTTTCCTCAACTTCTTTCCTTTTGCCAGCCACGATCATGAGAACATCCGAAAATTCGCCGGGCAGATTGATAGAGCCTTTCTGCCCAGGCCCCAGCGTTCACAGCCGGCGGTGGCGGCCGGCAATCGCCATCCGGAGATCAGTCTGCCCGCCGTTTTTGCCGCCTTCCGGACAATTCTGGACAAGCTGCACGTCAACATGGCTTCAACCGTCCAACTCTCCGCAACCCGCGAGATGACCACGGAGAAAGCTTTAGCCAGTCGGGACGGCGAAGACCCTGTAGCGACCGGGCACACGCGGGTTTCCATCCGGCATCTTTACCATACCGGCCTTTGGGCCGCCATCCGCTCCGGGTGGCGTGAAGGCTATTCCGCAGAGGCGGACCACTTCATTGTCTCGGGCAATGATTCCGAAGAGATTGCCGGCTCGGTTGAGGCAGTTAAAACAGCTATTCGCCACGCTGTTGGCTATACCAAGTTCACCACCGATACTTCCCGGCTCTTCGAACTCCAGGCGGATTCCCGCCATCCTGATCCCTGGAATGACTCCGCTGTCAATGAGCGATTCCAGCAGATTTTTTCGACTGAGGAGCAGAAGTGGATTCGCGATGAATTCTCGAAACCTTTTCACATCGGCGGCGCGAACTATGCGCTCAGCAACGCGGAAGTCCTCCGTCTGGCCGTCAAATTCGGCCAGAGCCTGAAACTCAACGAAGAACTCTTCGACTACATCCGCAAGACCAAGGCCGAAGCAGGCGTCAGCACCGCGTTCGATTTCGAACCGTCCATCGACGAGGCCGAAACACTCACCACCGCCAAGGAACTCCTTTTTTATATGCACTGGCTCAAGGCGCGCGGCAGGTCGGCGCAGCTTTGCCCGCCGAACCTCGGCTTCAAGAAGCGCCAGGCCTATCCCGCGGCGATGGCCGCCTCGCAGGCTGATGGTGTCGGGCTTGTGGACTATTGCCACCACAAAATGTGGCCGGAACTTCCGGGCCGCGTCGAAAAGGAATTTGGCGGGAAGCCGCTTGAGGAACTGGCCGCGCGCGTGGCGGAACTGGCTGCCGTGGCAAAGAGTTTTGACACCACTTTGAGTATCCAC
>JAKASH010000669.1 GCA_021828225.1 Acidobacteriota bacterium
AGATACCTTGTTCCTGGGCAGCGTCGGACGCTGGGACTTGTGGGGCGGCTCGGAGCAGCAACTGCTGCGCTCCATCCACGATAAGCTCCTTCTCTTCCCGGATGAAACTCCTGTCTTCCCGGGCCATGGCCTGAGCACCACCATCGGCCGCGAGCGAGAATCAAATCCTTTCCTTCAGGACCTGTAAGAGACCTTCCGAATCGTGAGCGGTTTGCGATCGCAAGCCGCTCACGAGAGGTGATCAAGGTAAGGTAGAGGCGGCCTTTTTCGGCGGAGTTGAAACCCCGCCCCCCTACCGCGTCTTAAGATAATGCAGCATAACGCACCCACCGAAACGCGGAAGGCCTGCGATTACTTCAGCAGCGGAAGGATGGCTTTGAATTCAGGCGTTCCGCTCTTGCCGAGCAGTTCGTAAATCATCATTTCCGTGGAGCTGATGACGGCGCCGGCGCGCTCCATGCGGTTGAGCCCCACTTTCCAATTCTCCAGCGTGCGTGACGACGTGGCGTCCCTGGCGACGTGAACCACGTAGCCCGCGTTCAACGCTCCAAGAACGGTCTGCGTGACGCAGACGTGCGACTCGACCCCCGCCACCAGCAGAGTGTCACGGCCGGGCGCAACTTCCTTCAAATGCGCGAGGAAGTTCTCATCACCGAAGCAGCCAAAACTCGTTTTGTCGAGCGGAGTGATTCCGGGCGCGGCGGTGGCGACGTCGGAAACCAGCGGCCCCAGCCCTTGCGCGTATTGCGTGGTCAGAACTGTGGGGATGGAAAGAATCTGGCCGAGGCGAAGCAGGAGGACACACCTCTTAATCACGCGATCGGCCTCAAAAATGGCCGGCATCAGCTTCGTCTGAGGATCGATGATCACAATCGCTGAAGACTTTGGATCAAGAATACGGACTGCGGCATTGCGCGGATTGGTCATGTTGGATAGTCCCCTGTTGCTGCGAAAAATGGATTGCTCCTTATTATAACAAACACGAAATGGCCGCTGTTCAGACGATCCGCCGGACCGCCAGATTTGAAAAACTGTTTAATCATTTTGCAAGCGCCGCTTTGCATCGGATGGCCGGCGCAGGTATGATTCTTTGCCGGAGAGGAGGTCGCAAAGTTTATGCCCAAGTCCACCAGAAAGAACAACAGCAAGAGAGGCCGCCGCAAATTCCTGAAGACGATGACGCTCGGAGTCGGCACGCTGGCCTTGCCGGCGGGCTCGATTGCCGCAGCCGGGTCGACCGTGCCGCCCGCAGTTCCGGCGAAGGATCCCAAGGGCGAGGCAATCACGTATCCGAGGATTTTTCGTGGGCGGCAGCGCGAGTTGATCGGCTTTCCGCTGGGCGGCGTTGGCGCCGGGTGCATCAGCCTTGGTGGCCGCGGGCAATTGAAGGAATGGTGGATCGTGAATCGGCCGGACAAAGGAAGAACTCCGCAGTACGCCTTTCCCGCCATCTGGGTGCAGAGCGGAAACCGAAAGCCCATTGCGCGAGTGCTGGAAGCCCGAATCATGCCGCCCTATTCCCGCGGCCCCAGCGACCTTGGCTCAGACAACGTGCCCGGACTTCCCCGCCTTGAAACCTGCACCTTTACGGGCGAGTATCCGTTGGCGAGAATCGACTTTGAAGATTCGGAATTACCTGTTCGTGTTGCGTTGGAAGCCTTCACTCCGTTTATGCCCCTGGATGCCGATGATTCCGGCTTGCCCATGGCCGTGCTGCGGTACCGCGTGACCAACCCTGGACCCTCGACGGCAAAAGTATCCATTGCCTGGTCGATTGACAACCCTGTCGGCCTGGAGACGGGCGGCAGCGCGAGTTCCGAACACGGAAGGCAGAACGATTATCGCGAGAGCAGCGGAGTGCGGGGGTTGCTGATGGGGAATCCCTTTCTCGGGTCGACGGATCCGCAGGCGGGAACTTTCGCGCTCGCATTGCTGGGAGCCGACCAGGGAAATCTAAGCTACCTTCGCGGCTGGCCGAGCGCCGGCTGGTGGGAAAGCCCCCTGCTTTTCTGGGAAGACTTTTCGGGCGACGGCCGGTTGGGGCCGGAAGCTGCAGCGCGAAATGCAGTCGGCGCGCTGTGCCTTGAAAAAGAGATCACGGCAGGCGGAAGCGCCGAATACACGTTTCTGCTCGCGTGGCATTTCCCGAATCGGACGCCCAAGTGGTCGGGATGGTCGGCTCCCAAAGGCCACGAAAACGATGTGATCGGGAATTACTATTGCACCCGATTCAAGGACGCGTGGGCGGTGGCGGAATATGCCGCCAGGAATCTTGCCGGCCTGGAAGCGCGCACGCGCAAGTTTGTTGAAGTGATTCGAAACACGACGCTGCCGGGCGCTGTGAAGGACGCTGCGATGTCGAATCTGTCCACGCTGGTTGCGCCAACATCCTTCCGAACCAGCGACGGCGCTTTCCACGGATTCGAAGGCTGCGTTGACCACGCAGGATGCTGCTTTGGAAATTGCACGCACGTTTACGCCTACGAACCTGCCACGGCGCAAGTCTTCCCCGCCCTGTCGCGCTCATTTCGCGAGCAGCAGTTCGGATTCTCGACGGATGCTGAAGGCCTGATGGACTACCGCGAATTTCTTCCTTACGGGATCGCGCATTTTGGCGTGGCTGCCGCTGACGGGCAGATGGCCTGCATTGTGAAGGCCTATCACGACTGGCAGCTTTCCGGCGACACAGCCTGGCTCCGCCGGCAGTGGCCGGGCATCAAGCGCGCGCT
>JAKASH010000670.1 GCA_021828225.1 Acidobacteriota bacterium
AGCTCAATCGCTCCCGTGGCCCCCATCGTGTGTCCATGCATCGACTTGGTGGAACTGATCGCCAGCTTTTTGGCATGTTCTTTGAAAACCTCTTTAATCACCATGGTTTCGGTCGCATCATTGAGATGCGTTCCGGTGCCGTGGGCGTTGATGTAGTCAACCTCTTCCGGCGCAACGTCGGCCTCGGCAAGCGCCATGCGAATAGCACGCGCCGGCCCGTCCACCGTTGGCTGGGTGATGTGGGAGGCATCCGAACTCATGCCGCAACCCGCAATCTCTCCGTAAATCGTGGCCCCGCGCTCGACCGCATGATCCAACTCTTCAAGCAGCAGGATGCCAGATCCTTCGCCAATGACCAAGCCCTCGCGGTCAGCCGAAAAAGGTCGACAGGCGGTCGCAGGATTGCCGTTTCCCGAGGCCAGCACCCGCACTGACTCCCAGCAGCGCATCATCCCGTAGGTGATCGGAGCATCGGCCCCGCCGGCCAGCGCAATATCAGCCAGCCCGAATTTGATCAGATGGTAGGCCTCAGCAATGGCGTGGCCTGAAGACGAGCAGGCTGTCGCGGTGGCAAGTGCTGGACCCTGCGCTCCGTATTCCATGCAGATATGCGAGGTGGCAGCATTGTGCATGATGCGAGGAATCGTAAAGGGGTGAAGCCGGGTGGCCTTCTTGGCGTAGAGATTGAGATAACCGGCGTCAAAACTTCCTGCGCCGCCCATGCCGGAACCCATTACGACCCCAAAACGGGGGCGTTCTTCTTCACTGACCGTGATCCCGCTACTTTCCATCGCCTCCCGGGCAGCAATCAGGGCGAACTGGGCAAACTTGTCCAACATGTCCAGACGCTTAGCCGGAAAGTAGTCCATTGGGTCATAGTCGGAAATCTCGGCCGCAATTTGAATGGAGAGAGAGGAAGAATCAAATTGAGAAATTCGCCGGATACCGGATTGGCCTCGAACAAGGCTCTGGAAAAAACAGTCCTTATTCTTGCCGGTGGAGGTAAACACCCCCATCCCTGTTATAACGACCCTGCGCACCATGGACTCCTGGAGGATTAACTGCTGGCCGCGGGACTGCCACCCTTAGCCAGCGCTGCGAGATCAGAAATGTCCTTGCCTTCAAGCACCCGAGTGAGACTGTCCACAACCTGCCGCACGCTCTTCATGTTCTGGGCTACGGTGTCTGGGATGTCGATCTTGAATTCTTCCTCCAGCGCAAACAGGATGTTGACGCCGTCGAGCGAATCGATTCCCAGTTCCTCAAAAGTTGAGTCCATCGTCACCTTAGCAGGGTCGAGATGTTGTTCCCGTGCAATAATTTCCACGACTTTTTCGCCTACATTCATCTCTGCTCCTTACTTACTGGTTCTAATCCCCGGTCGAGTCCCTGGCTTTCCTACGAAGATATCCCGATCGGATTCTTACTGGCCAGCTCATCGACCACACGCAGCAACTCCGACAAACGAAATGGCTTCTCTAAGAAGGCCTTGACCCCAAGCTCCGTGGCGAGTTCGCTTTCCGCCCCACTAATGAAAGAGGTCATCAAGACAGCGTCGAACCCGATCTTCCTTTGCTGCAGCTTCCGCAGCAGCTCCAGGCCGTTTTCGCCAGGCATTCGCAGATCAATCAGGATGATGGCTCTTCCACTGTCACGGCCCAACGCTTGCCAAAGAGCCTCACCGCCCTCCGCAACTTCCACTCGATAGCCGTTCGCCCCTAGAACCTCGGAAAGCAGGTTCCGGCTCTCTTGATCGTCGTCAACTACCAGCACTCGTCTTAAGCCCACTCAGACACCCACGCGGAAAGAGTTGAGTCTGCCGAACAAACAACTTAGGAGCATGATTGAGTCCAAAGCGGGTCACAAGTCCTATTCCATTCAATCTTAAGCGGTTATTTACCAACTCCAATTGAATTACTTATTCTCATACATCATTGCCTGTGTCAAATTGTGACACGCAGCGAGATGAGTGTATTTTAATTCAGCGCCCATTTCCAGTATTTTAGCGTTTCGGGCTCCCCTAAAAGGAACTGATTGAAAACGCCTGGGCCAGAATAATGCATGCGCCTACCCTGTCAAACTCTTGATCGGCACAAAGACCAAGCCCGCCTTCGTTGCCGCTTCGATGATGGCTGGCAAAGCCTGCACGGTGCTCGACTGATCGATCCCTCCCGGGGGAGGCTGCTCGTGGCCGTCGTGGAGGAGAATCACCGCGCCATGGTGCATTTTCCGCGTGGTAATCCTGATAATCGCCTGCGTCCGATACTTCCAGTCAAATCCCGCCACCGACCACATGACCAACTTGAGTCCTCGCTTCCGGAGGATCGGCATCAGTCCGAACCATCGCCCCCCATAGGGTGGGCGGAACAAAGTCGGACGCACTCCGGTAACCCGCTCGATCGCTTCCTGGGTCCGGTCGATTTCCTGAGCAATGAACTTCCTGCTTCGCGGGAAGAGAAACGGGTGCGAATACGTATGGTTGCCGATCGTGTGCCCTTCGCGCACGATGCGCCGGGCGATTTCCGGATGGCGCTCGACATTCTTGCCGCAGAGAAAGAACGTTGCGGAAATCTTGTTTTCGGCAAGGATGTCGAGGATCTGTTCCGTAAATGGTGGCGCCGGGCCATCATCGAAGGTCAGCACGGCACTTTGGCTCGCCGCCGGGCCATGGATCAGTGCGGGGCCAAATAATTGTGACCAAGGCGCCATGCAAGCATAGAAGATCGG
>JAKASH010000671.1 GCA_021828225.1 Acidobacteriota bacterium
CTTCAACCCCTTCTGCGGCTTGGGCGGCGCCGTTTCTTCCACCGGCGTTTCCAGCAGGTGGGCGATCGTGGTCGAGATCAGAATCGGGAACGTGACCGGCAAAGCCAGGTACACCGTCGCCCGCAAGACCGGCAGCCATTGCCGCAGGATGGCTTCCGGCTCGTCGTGGCGCGCCACCATGATGAACGGGATCAACTGGTCAAAGACCATGATGGTCATCAGAACCAGCACCAGCGAGGCGCTCAGGCTCTCCCACAACGCGTCAGAATGATGAAAAACAAAGAGCACCGTCACCCCGATCGAATACAAGGCCATGGCCGCGCCGTGCAGGGCGGAAATCGACACACCCACCCGTTCGCGGTCGGCGCGAATCCTTCGCGGGTCATCTGTCTTGAACAGCGTCCGCGCTCCCATGGGAGTCAGGCGCCGCATCAGCAGCCGCAGGTACGAAGCCACGGAGCTGGCGGCGACAAGAAGCCCAAGCACAATGATCCAAACGACAAAGGTCATCTTCGCATCACCTTGAGCCCTGGGCTGATCGAGCTCGTTCCCCGCCGGAACCAGGCCCCTCCTGGCCCAGGCGCTCACGCAACGACAGCTCCAGGGATTTCATTTCCCCGTGGTCGGTTTCGTGATCGTATCCCAGCAGGTGAAGCGCTCCATGCAGGATCAGCAATCGGATCTCTTCCTCCGTCGAGTGCCCTTCGGCCTGGGCGTTGCGCTGCGCGGTGGCAACGGAAATCACAATGTCGCCCAGAAAGTTCCTGAACTCGTCCTTGCCGGCTTCCTCCGGGTCGCTTTCGCCTTCGCCTTCCCACGCGAATGACAAAACGTCGGTCGGCATCGCCTTGCCGCGGTAGACCGAGTTCATCCGGCTGATATCATCGTCACTCACAAAGCAAACATTAAAATCGCGCCGCCCCAAATTCAAGACGGCTTTTACCTGGCGCACATAAGCCCGCAGCGCTACCAGGTCTAAAGGAAATTGCTCTTGGCGATTGATAATCACGGTATAACAGTCCCCTTCTTTGGCTGATTCACAAGTGCCCGCCAAACGGGAAAAAGTTTCCCTCAGCGTCATCAACCCCGTCGAACGCCTTCGGCCGCCGCCCGCACCTGGTCGAACTCCTCGTAGGCGCGAATAATGCGTTGCACAAGCTGGTGCCGGACAACGTCCTGCTCCGTGAAGTAGACAAAGCTGATTCCGATCACCCGGCTGACCACATCCACCGCTTCCATCAGGCCGGACCGCCGGCCTTCCGGCAAGTCAACCTGGGTGACGTCGCCGGTAATCACCGCCTTGGAGTTAAAGCCCAGCCGCGTCAGGAACATCTTCATCTGCTCGCTGGTGGTGTTCTGGGCTTCATCCAGGATCACAAAAGCATCGTTCAGCGTCCGGCCGCGCATGAAGGCGATGGGAGCGATTTCGATGGTGCCTTTTTCGATCATCCGCTCCGTCCGCTCCGGGTCCAGCACGTCATAGAGAGCATCATAAAGCGGCCGCAGATAAGGATCGACCTTTTCCTGCAATGTCCCGGGCAGGAATCCCAGCCGCTCGCCAGCCTCCACGGCCGGCCGCGCCAGGATGATACGGGTCACCGTCCGCGACAAGAGCGCATCGACGGCCATGGCAACCGCCAGGTAAGTCTTGCCGGTGCCCGAGGGCCCAATGCCGAACACCATGTCATGGCGCTTGATAGCATCCACGTAAAGCCGCTGGTTCAGGCTCTTCGGGGTAATCGTCTTTTTTCCAAAAGTGCGCGGCCGCCCGGCTTCTGCCAGCCCTTTCAGCGTGACCGTGGGGTCCTGGGCAAGAATCTTCAGGAATGCCTGCAGTTCGGCCCCCTCAAAGTGGACGCCGCTGTCGACCAGCTCAACATATTCCTCAACCAGCCGCTGTGCGCGAGCCACATTCAAGTCCCCACCCTCAATTTCCAGCCGGTCAGCGCTTAAATGGGTCGACACCTGCAGGCATTGTTCGAGCAGCTTCAGGTTCGCATCATAGGCGCCAAAAAGCTCCTCAATACCCCGTTCGATTTTTACACTTGCCTTCATAAAAAGAGTACGGGACTCTTTTACACCTCCAGACTAAATCAAGCAGCGGGTGAACCCGGCAATTGGGTTGGGAAGTATCACGATGGTAATACGGGGAAATCCTTCTCTTCCAGTCTTTTACATTACCAGAAAGTCACCCCCAAGTCAACCGCGCCGACTCTGTAAGCCATGTGAAACGGGACGTTCCCAAACCGCGAGGTGACCGATGGGATCAAAGCCGACAGGGGAAACCCTCGCGTCGCGAGATCGCAGACTCTAAAATGCAAGCGCCAGCCGCGTGAGACATGCGCCTCGGTAGCCGCGACACTGTTCTGTGTGTCGCGGGTTCTTGAACCGCGGTGACCATAAAACCCCGCGACGGACAAAGCCCCGTCGCGGCTACCCGTACCGCGAAACCGCTCCGAGCGATCGGAGCGCCCGCCGGGCGAATTTTCTTGACGACGTGGGCGGCATGGTGTAGTCTACAGTAGTAGGTATTGGTCGGAATTCTCACAGGGTGCCCGGCCGAAAAAAGAAAAACCGATGCTCACCGCCATTCCAGCCCCATCCGGCCCTTCCATTGTCTTCAACAGGCTGATTCTATGTAACTTACTCCATCAAAGGCAGAAGAAAACCAGGAATTTTCGAGAAAGAAGGATTCATTTTTTCAAAAACAAAGCGGGGGAGTTATTG
>JAKASH010000672.1 GCA_021828225.1 Acidobacteriota bacterium
TGGTCCTGAATTCCAGGTGAACCGGAGTGCCGGAAATTGCGTCTTCCTCAGGAACCTGGCTGGTAACCGATTCAAGGTCGCCGGGCTTTTGATCAAACGTGTACTGGATCAGGTAAGTTGCTTTGGGATCGTTCACCTGGACATAAAGACCCTGGCCAACCGACTGGATCAGGCAGAAAAGGCTGCGCTGGGAGCCGGCCGTCTGCAAGGGAGATAGATCGCCCCAGTAGCCCTTTTCGTTGCGGAAATGCGGATGGATTTCAGCCATCTGGAGGTTGCCGTACCACATGTGCCGCCGCCACATCGGCGTTTCCTGCGTGGGCGCGCTGAGGTCTCCCAAATAAGGGTAGGAGACAGTATTGATCGGGAGTTTGGAGTCGTTGGCAAGCGAGGACTCGAAGGTCAAGGCGCCCTTTTCGAGTGTAACGGTCGCGGTGAAAGTTATCGGCAGCACGCCCGCGTGCTCACTGATAAGGTCCCGCCATTCGAGATGCACTCGGTTGCCCTGCTTTTCAACTCTTGCCGCTCGCTGTTTCTGGCCCAGGATGAAGTTATCGTGCCGCTCGTGCATCGGCGCCTGCATGCGGAAAGATACTCCCAGTTCCGGGCGCCGGTGAATCGCCCAATTGTTTGGCTTGTATTCGAGACTGGTCACGGCGCCGGAGGTCTGGTCGAACGCAACGCGAATCTCGGAATCTTCCAGGGTCACGCTTGCCCGCTCGGACGCTTCCTGTTTCGGATCTCCTCCCGAGCCTTGCGCGTAGCCCTGTGGAGAAAGCTGGGTTGCCATCGCCACGCCGGCGAGCTGCTTCAGCATTCCGCGCCGGGTGGTCTTTTCGAATTTATTTCCCACGGTCCCTGGCTCCAAAGGGAAAGGATGCCGGCGCCTTTTTATTTTTTTGGCCGCGTGTGAGGCGCCGAGTCCCGCACTTGCAAGCCCCTGACAGGAGCCGAACACCGCCGCACTTGTGCTTCGTTCGCTCCCGCAAACAGAATGGTAATCCCATTTGTCGCGGCTCGCACTATGTCTTTGTTGGACACGTCTCCGGGTGGCAGGCTTCGTGTATCGGGAGACCCTTGGAGTCTGGCAGTTTGCAAGGCCTGTTTTTCAGGAGCGTCTGAGTTTTGCTCCTGCCGGGAATCTCCACTGCCGCACCCGGCCAACATCGACGTGAACAAAGTCGGAAATCGGGTAGATTCCGACCCCTCCGTCGTGCAGCCCCAAGGCTGTCCTTTGCAGCGCGGTCAGGCGGCATCCGGGAATGCGAATGTCGATCGCCTTGGCCTGCATGTGCATGCTGTGCTTTGCGACGCCCGCGCTGTGTTCCCGCAGATACTCATTGGTTGCGGGCGTACGGTACCCGCAGATGATGTGGAAGGGCTGGCGAGTTTGAAGTTTTCTGTCGAGCGCATACAGCAGGTCTAGAAGCCGCAAATCGATCGGCTTGACCGCATTCCGGCGGTAGTCGCGCAGGATCCAGTTGATTTCCTTCAGTGCCTCCGGAATGTAGTGGCCTTTGGCCCAGTAGACGGTCTTCAGATGCTCTCCGGTGTGGAGATTGTAAAAGGCCAGGCGCTTCTCAGCCGGCTGGCGGGCGCCCGTCCCGCCAAGAAGCAGCCGCGGCACAGCCAGGGCTGTGGTGGCGATTGATCCCAGCTTCACAAAGTCACGGCGGCTCACGCCCTGACGATGGCCGGGGTGGTCTTGACGTTCAAATTTCTTCATGGGTTCCTTACTTGAGGATACTTTCCGCGGGTAAGCCGACTTCCTGAGCCAGCCCGCGCCGTTCCTTAATGACTTTATTTACATTTTGCCAGTCTACCATGGATTCGATGCCCGCCGCCGCTGCCATCCGCTTGACGGTTTCGAGCGGGTTACCCGCTTTCCCGTAGATGTCCTGGTGAACCTCCAGGTAGAGTTTCCCGTCTGGCAAGCGGGCCAGCAAGACCGGCTCGTACACAATCTTGACAAGCGCGCCGACGGGGACCTTCTCGAAAAGGCTGGCGATATCCTCCGGCGTCAGGCGAATGCATCCATGCGTCTGGAAACGATAGATGCTGGCCGGGGCATTGGTGCCGTGGATGCCGCAACTGGGCGAAATGCGAATCCAGTGCTTGCCCAGAGGATTTTCCGGGCCGGGCGGGACTCTGGTTTTGAGGGGCTTGCCTTTCGCCACCATCTCTTCCTGGATGGATTCCGGGACAATCCAGGTCTTGTCTTTTTCCTTTTCGGAAACCTCGAAATCACCCAGTGGTGTTGGCCAGGTTCGGCGGCCCAAGCCCGTCGGATAACCTGCCACCAGTTTTCCGGAATTAAAATAGAAGAGCATGCGCTGGGGGACGTTGATGACGATACCGTCGTCGAGTGCACGGAGCACGATGTGACGGTTGTCAATATGCAGCTCCTGGCCAACTTTTAAGCGCGCCGTCGGTTTGAGACCGTTCCATGCCGCGAGCGCGGGCACATCAATTCCGAACCGCGCCCCCACACTGGTCAAAGAGTCTTCCTTCTGCGTTGTATAGGTGAACTGGCCGCCCACCACGGCGTCTGAAACCGCAGGCGGCGGATTGGGAGCGAGCGCCCCCAGAAGCGTTTGCAGAAGCAATCCCAACCACAGTGCTGTCATGCCGGCTGTGATCATGCGAGAGTCACACCTCCTCGCATCTCAAAGCAGATTCCGTAATCTCAGCACTGGCAACCTCTTCTGTTTCTATTTTATGCCTGT
>JAKASH010000673.1 GCA_021828225.1 Acidobacteriota bacterium
GGTCCGCGTGACCTGGTCCATGTCAATCAGCTTGTTCTCTTCCTCCTGGATCAGGTATTCCATCGCTTCGGAAACGGGCATGCGCCGCTTCTTGCTGCGCTGGCCGAAGAGGCCGGGGAGCATGTCCTTGATGTTGATGTCCATTTCCTCGATGCCCTGCGAGGAAACGATTTCGAAGGCGGGGAAGCTGCGCTCACGGGCATCCACTTCCACCTGCCGATCATCGAGCTTGCCTTCGCGGAGTTGCGCCCGCAGCTTCTCGCGCGTGCGCTTGAACTGTTCGGCGGCCGCGGCGTAACCATTGTCGGGCTCGGCCTTGTCGGGGTGCGGCGGGGCGGGCGGCGGCAAGAGAAGGTCCAGCAGGCGCTCTTCGGCGTTCTGCTCGGCCTTCTCGGCCACTTCATCGATTTTTTCTTCGCGGACCATGTCGATGGAAATTTCCACTAGATCGCGAACCATGGACTCGACGTCGCGGCCCACGTAGCCGACTTCCGTAAAGCGCGAGGCCTCCACCTTGATGAAAGGCGAATTGGCCAGGCGGGCCAGGCGGCGGGCGATTTCGGTTTTGCCGACGCCCGTGGGGCCGATCATGATGATGTTCTTGGGCAGAATTTCTTCTGCGAGTTCGGCTGTGAGCTTCTGCCGGCGCATGCGGTTGCGCAGCGCAATGGCAACGGCGCGCTTGGCGTCTTTCTGGCCGATCACGTATTTGTCGAGCTCCGCCACGATCTGGCGCGGCGTCAGCTCATCGAGCATTGTTGCGGTTTCGATATTTTCAGGCAAATAGAAAACCATTCCAGCTTTCCTAGACTTCGCAGGCGCTAAAGCTCCTCGATAGTGCTCTGGTCATTGGTAAAGATGCAGATCTGGCCGGCCAGGTGCATCGCCTCTTCAACGATTTCGCGGGCGCTCATCTTGGTGTGCTTAGCCAGGGCGCGCGCGGCAGCCACGGCATAAGACCCGCCGGAGCCGATGGCCACGATGCCATCATCCGGCTCAATCACGTCGCCGTTTCCGCTGACCAGATAAGTGGCTTTGCTGTCAGCGACAATCAGCAGAGCTTCAAGATGGCGCAGGGCGCGGTCGGTTCTCCAGTCTTTGGCCAACTCGACCACCGACCGGCTCAGATTGCCGTGATATTCATCGAGTTTCTGCTCGAATCGCGAGAAGAGAGAAAGCGCGTCAGCCGTGCTGCCGGCAAACCCGGCCAGCACCTTGTCATTGTATAAGCGGCGGATCTTCTTGGCTTTGTGCTTGATCACGCTCTCGCCCATCGTGACCTGTCCGTCGCCTCCCATCACCAGGTTGCCGTTTCGGCGAACACAAAGAATTGTTGTGGATCTGATTACCCGTTGACGTGCCAAATTCCCTCCGCCCGTCATTATAGCAGATGGGGCAGGTTCTCAGCGGGAGGGCTCAAAATAGTTTGCGGGAACATCCTGGTTGTAGCGAGCGGTGTTCCTGTAGATCGCGCCGATGCGCTCGCCATTCAGGGTCCGGATGATGCTCATGGGGGTCATAATGCCGTCGAAACGTTGGTAATCGCTGTAGTCGTCGACGTATTCGTCCCAGTCGTCAGCGCGAGGGTTTTGCAGGCGGTAAGTGACGCGCAGCGGAAGATAATCCGACCGGCGAAGATAGAGCTGGATGCGGTCATTTTGAGAATCGAAGATGTCGATGACGTAAGCCGGCCGGTTGGAGACAAAATCCACTCCATGGTCGAGAATCAGCACGCCATTTTCTTTGATGAGGGTGCGAAAAAGGTTATCAAGGCCGAAGCGATTGGCGATCTTCCACGCCTGCACCTGCTTGGGGAGTTGGCTGGTCTGGCCGTATTGGTCCAATTCCCATGCCTTTTCGCCATTGTTGATCAGCGTGACGGGCTTGCCCTTGCCATAGGTGAACCGCCGCTTGTCGGGAGGCTCGTAAGTGCTCTTAAAGGGCTCGAGCCCGGCCATCTGGCCATAAGAAAAGGCGTAGACGCGTCCCGTGGTGTAAACATTCTTGAAGTTCAAGAAAGCCGGCCCGCCCAGCGCCTGAATGGCCTTGTTCAAAAGTTCCTGCGCCTTGGGGCTGATGCGCGAAGGCAGCGGAGTCGCCGGTTTCTGCTGCGCGGAAAGCGATGCTCCGCTCCACGCGATCGAGATCAGGCAGGCGCAGGTCAGGATTCCCAACAGACCTTTCTTGTTCTTACCCACAGAGAATGCTCCCTCCATTAATATTGATGATTTCTCCGGTCATATAAGTTGACATCTCCGAGGCCAGAAATAAGATTGGCATGGCTACTTCCTCGGGCCGGGCGAAACGGCGCAGCGGAATGGAACTCGTCGCCTTGCGGCTCTCCGAAGGTTTGCGGAGAATGGGTTTGGCCATGTCGGTATCAACCCAGCCCGGGGCCACAGCGTTCACCAGAATGTTGTGCGGAGCGAGTTCGGTGGCGAGCCCTTTCACCAGGCTGATGACTCCGCCTTTGGCGGCTCCATAATGCGTGTGGAACGCCTCGCCGCGCTGCCCTGCCGTGGAAGAGACCGCAATGATGCGCCCTCTTTTCCGCTGAATCATGTGGGGCACGGCGCACCGGATGACTGAATAGACGCCTTTCAGATTGACGGCCACCATCTTGTCCCACTGCTGCTCGGTCATTTCTTCAATCCTGGCTGGATCGACATTCCAGGCGCCGGCGTTCGCCACCAGAATGTCCAGGCGGCCAAAGCGGGCAATC
>JAKASH010000674.1 GCA_021828225.1 Acidobacteriota bacterium
CTCGCGTGGCAACAAAGATGTTGTGGCTGCTTGAAATTTTCGCCGCCAACGGCGGGATATCCTGAATGCGGCTGGCCGTGTCAAATCCCAGAAAAGCCACCAGGGTGGTTGTGTACTCTTTCCCGAAAAAAGTCATCGCTTTGGAGTAAGCGTAGCGATGGTCTGGCGACCATCCAACAACCGGCCCATGAACAGTTCGGTAGATATCATATCGGACCGGCGCTTTGCCCTTGACCGGGATGTGCTGAATGTAGTGCTCCATGGGACGGTATTTGCCGTGATAGAGATATTCATGAGGATCTCCAGGTTTCAGCTGCTCAGCAAAAACGTCCTCGTTATGCGACAGCCCGGTCGTTGTCGTCCAGGCCAGGTGATCGTTCATCCCGATTAACACGCCGGGAACCCCTGCAAATCCCATCCCCATCACATTGAACCCGGCCCCGGTCAACTGAACTTCGTGGGCGATCTGCGGCGTTCGGAAGCCCATCTGAGGGCCGCCCAGGAGGATGGCATGCCCCGATGAGGTTCGCGAAGGCGCGAGCACCCAGCAGTAGCTTCCCCACTTTGTCGCCAGTCCCAGCTGATGAGCAGCAGTGTAGACCGAATGAGAATTCATTTTTGCTTGGAGCCTTAGCAAGAATGCTGCATTAGTAGCATGACTTGAGACCACGGATCCTTCGGCGCGCGCCGGCGGCCGGTAAGCGGAGATATGATCAGTCTGCGGCCCTTTCGTCCACCCAATGGTGGTAATGGCTGCGGGATCATTCTCATAACCGAAACCATTGAAAGCTTTCCATGCCGCGCGGCGCGCGCCGAGCTTCTTTATCAAATAATCCAGGAAAGCCTGGTCACCCAGTTGGTCGATCCCGGTTCCTCCAAATCGGCGCACCATCATCGTTCCGATTGCAATCGTGTCATCAACAGACCAGGGCGGTGGGGTAATGTCGTATTTTGCAAACTCTTCCGGAAGCGTTCCCTGGCGCTGAGCGGTCGCGAAGTAACGACTGACCCCTTCCGCATAGGACCTCACGATTTCCCGAACACGGGGAGGAAGACGGTTAAACTCTGCGGTTAGCTCTTGCTGGGTCAGGCCGTCGCGCCGAACTTCCTTGTCGTGCTCAAGATAATTCTCCCCGAAGAATTCCGCCAGACAGCCATCGGCGTCGAGCCGGTACTTTTCCATCTGCCAGGATCGGTCCTCCGCCACGGCATAACCGTTGCCGACAAAAAGTCCGTGCAGCGTCTGAGCGAAAATGTGAGGCACCCCATAACCATCCCGTTCGATTCTTACCGTTTCAGCGCCAACCTTTAGTTTCTCCACCGCCATAGATTGTGGGGACCGAGCGAATGAGGCCGAAGCAATGAGCACAAACAAGGCCAAACCTGCAACCAAGCTACGCACTTTAGGTCATCCTCCTCGTCTCAAAAGAAATTGCCGGAGCGTGAGTTCCACTGATAGACACCTCGCGGCGTTCCAATAGGAACGGCCGCTTCTTCAATCATTCTCCTGCCCGGCTGCAATAAGCAATCAGGGTTGAGTCTCGCTCAGCGAGGGCGGCGCATCCTGCGGCGCCGCACCCCAGGACTTGTTGGGCTTGCGGCCCAGCGTGAACTGCAACTTGCCGCCCGCCCTGATGCTATGGAAACTGATCCAGTTTTGAGGGTAAGTTTGGCCGTTGAGTTTTACGCTCTGGATATAGGGTTTTGTTTCCGGGTCGGCCGAAGCATCGAGGGTGAATGTTTCCCCCTGGTATGGAGCGCGCAAACGGATGACGATCTTACTGAACACCGGGCTGACCAGCTCGTAAGCAAGGCTTGCGGGATCGACGGTATATATTCCCATCATGCTCATCACCGCCCAGGAGGACATTTCTCCGCAATCGTCGTTGCCCGGAATGCCGTCGGGCGACAAGGTGTAATTCTCCCGCAAGACGCGGCGTACCACGCGCTCGGCCTCCCAGGGCATGCCGGAAAAGTTGAACTCGAAAGGCGCTTCCAGGTCGGTTTCATCGTAAGGGTTGTAGTACTCGGCGTAGTATCCCGGTTTGGGATAATCAAAGAATTTCTCCAGGCGCTGGTTGAAGAGATTCTTCCCCATGGCCTGGACCAGCCACGCCACATCCGATGGAGCAAGCCATTGGTAGTGCCAGCCTGAACCTTCAATGAATCCGGAACCAGGCTTCTCGCCGGGCGGGTTCGCGGGATCAAATCCAGGGACCCACTTCCCGTCGGAATTGCGGGGACGGAAGAAACGATCCTGAGGGTCGAAGACATTGCGATAATAGAGCGCCCGCTGGTAAAGCATTTTCGCGTCTTGGGTCTTGCCCAGTTCCACCGCCAGGCGATAGAGAGAAGCATAGGCAATGCAGTTTTCCTGGATTTGCGAAACGGAGCCGTGCTTTACTTTGTCATTGGGAACGTAGTGCAGCTTGTTGATCCACTTGATCCCGGGTTCGCCCCGATAACGGCGGCCGGGCGGCGGGGCTTCGGTCGAATCGCGCAGCATTCCCTGCCATGCCGAGTTGATGTCAAATCCGTGCAGGCCGTCCAGCCAGGCCATGCATAGCACCACCGTCAGCGGGCTTCCGACCATGTCGTTGGTATAGCGGTTGATAAACGGCCAGCGTCCAATCCATCCTCCTTGCTTGTACATCAGCACAATCGATTGCGCCATGTCTTCCACGCGGCGGGGCGCGACCAACGCCAGGAGC
>JAKASH010000675.1 GCA_021828225.1 Acidobacteriota bacterium
CGTGGAGCAAGAAAGCAGGGGAGAAGTCCTGAGCAATGCCCGTTACAAGATCTATAACCTCGGGAACCACCAGCCCGTCGATCTTTTGACCTTTGTCGAGATTATCGAACGGGCGATGGGAAAAAAAGCTACTAAGGTTTTTCTGCCCATGCAGCCGGGTGACGTCCCGTGCACTTACGCGCAGACGGAAGACCTGTGTCGCGATACGGGTTTCCGTCCCTCAACTCCAATCGATGAGGGCTTGGGCAGATTCGTCGATTGGTATCGCGAATACTATTCGAATGTGGAGAAAGCAGTATGTTTAGCAGATGCTTAAAACCCCTGGCGCTTTTGCTGGTGTGGGGCGCCATGGGATTCATTCTCATGGGCGCGGCGTGGGCGCAGCAGCCCGCTGGATCGCTGCACGGCAAGGTCTTCGATCCGTCCGGGGCAGTCATTCCGGGAGCGCGTGTACAGGTCTTGAGCGGAACCAATAAGGTAGTCCGCACATTGTCATCGGATCAGTCCGGAGATTTTTCCGTTGCCGGGCTCCAACCCGGGACTTACATTGTGCATGTAAGCGCCACGGGTTTTTCAGATTTCATTAGTGGCCCTGTCCAAGTGCAGGCTTCAAGAGTGACATCGGTGAGCGCAAAGTTGCTGTTGAAGGCTGCCCGGCAGCAGGTCAACGTGACGGCGGAGCCGGGCCGTGGAGTGAGCGTCGCGCCCAACGAGAACGCCAGCGCGCTGACCTTGCGCGGAGCAGATTTGAAGGCCCTGCCTGATGATCCGGAGGAGCTTCGCGCGGATTTGAAGGCCTTGGCCGGCCCAACCGTCAACTCCAAGGGAGCTGAGTTCCTGGTCGATGGCTTCCGGGGCGGCCGCTTGCCGCCCAAAGACGCGATTCAGGAGATTCGCATCAACCAGAACCCTTTTTCGGCCAAGTACAGCGAGATTGGATACGGCCGAGTCGAGATCGTCACGAAGCCCGGTTCGAGAGAAGTCCACGGCACATTCTCCTTGAAGGGCAGTGATGACGCGCTGAACTCGCGTAATCCCTTTACGGCGATAAAGCCCCGCTATCACGCGGAAGATCTGACGGGCGACGTGACCGGCCCTCTCGGCCACCGGGCGTCCTACTTTCTCGATTTTGAAGGGCGGAAGGCAACGGAGAATGAGATCGTCAATGCCACCGTTCTGGGACCCTCCCTGAATGTGACCTCGATTGCACAGTCCGTGGCGACGCCGGAGACCGATGGAGTTGGGGGTGGCCGGATTGATTACCAACTCAACGACAAGAACATTCTCAGCGCCCGCTATGAATGGAGCCACATTTCGCAAAGCAATGTGGGAGTGGGTGGCTTCACATTGCCCTCGCGTGCCTATTCGATGACCAACACCACAAATACGGTCCAGCTCGCAGACACGATGATCCTTTCGAATTCACTAATCAACCAGACGCGCCTGCAGTTCATCCGCGATGGAATAGGCCAGCGCGCTAGCACCTTTCAACCTACCGTTAAGGTTCTCGACGCATTTGCCGGCGGCGGCGCACAAGCAGGAAACTCCCTTTATAACGACGACAGTTGGGAACTGCGGAACGATACCTCCTTGACCCATGGCTCTCACACGATCACCTTCGGCGGGGATGTTCACACCGACTTGCTCTATGACAGATCGCCAGGGAACTTTGCAGGCACTTTCATCTTCTCCGGAGGCCTGGCACCCGTGCTGGACAGCTCCAACAATATTGTTTTGGGCGCAAACGGAAGTCCGCTCCTTACGCCCATGACTTCGATCCAGCGCTACCAGCGCACGTTGCAACTTCAGCAGATGGGCTTCTCTCCGGCTGCCATTCTTGCACGAGGTGCAGGCGCATCCCAGTTCACGATTGCCGGCGGTCAGCCTGCCTCCTCGCTCACTCAAACCGATGTAGGGATTTACTTTCAGGATGACTGGCGGGTGACGCCTTCGCTTTCCATCAGTCCGGGTTTCCGCTGGGAAGGCCAGAACGACGTCCACGATTGGAAAGACTTCGGTCCGCGCTTCGGCCTGGCCTGGGCGCCGGGGCGGCACGGCCATCGCGGCAAAACCGTCATCCGCCTGGGGTCCGGGATTTTCTATGAGCGCTTCAATGCGAACCAGATGCTGCAAACCTTGCGCTTCAACGGCGTAACGCAGCAACAGTTCGTTTTGAATGATCCGTTGTTCTATCCGCAGGTGCCGACGTTCGGTTCGCTCGAAGCGCTAGGCCTTCCGCAAAGCATCTGGACGCTTGATCCGAAACTCCGCTCGCCCGCCATGTTCCAGGCGGCGGCTGGTGTGGAGCGGCAATTGCCTTTTGGGATCGTGGCATCGGTGAACTACATTCACACGCGCGTCTGGCATAACTTCCTCTCTCGCAACATCAATGCTCCCTTGCCCGGCAGTGGCAAGACTCCTTTCGCGGGCGGGAACATCTATCAGTACGAATCGGCCGGCACTTTCAATGAAAACCAGCTCGTCGTCAGTGTTAACCGTCGCTTCAGGGGCCGGTTCGCGATGTTCGGCCGCTACACCTACAACCGTGGCTTCAGCAATTCAGATGGGCTGAACAGTTTTCCGGCAAATCAATATAATCTGCAAGCAGACTATGGCCGAGCCTCGACCGACATCCGCCACGACCTGGTGCTGGGCGGTTCCTTGCTCGGTCCGTTCCGGACCGATCTGGATCCTTTCCTGG
>JAKASH010000676.1 GCA_021828225.1 Acidobacteriota bacterium
TTCATTTTTGCCTCGATCGCCGGTCTCAAACAGGTGTGTGCGGCGGCGAGGCCACGGACAGAGATGGCAATTGCCAGTCCAAGGGATGCGTCTCTATTGGAAGTGTTGGCAGCGCGGGAAGTTCGCAGATATCTCTACCTTCGCACCGGAAAACTTCTACGGATTATCCGAGTGCTCAGCCTTCCTCCCGGGTTCCGGGGATTCGTGGTCGGCCAAGCGAGCAGCCCCTTGCTCAAAAGCTTGATTCACAGTTCCGGGCTCGAAAAGACCGTCATGGGTTTGCGACCCGAGCAGTTTCTCTTAAAGAAAATGCTCGGGTCGAAGCAGGAATTTATCCTGGTTGGGGGTGGAGACCCCGTCGGGACACTGTATGGAGCCTACCGGCTGACCGAGCACTACGGCATCAGGTTCTACCTGCATGGAGATGTAGTGCCCGACCGCCAAGACAGTTTGGAGTTGCGCAACATCGACGAAATTGGGAAGCCTCTGTTCGAACTCCGCGGAGTGAACCCCTGGGGATCACACCCGTTTGGCTTGGACCTATGGAATGCGGACGATTACAAGGCAATCTTTGAGCAGTTGGCAAAAATGCGGATGAACTTTTTGGGCATTCACTGCTACCCGGAAGGGCGGCCGTATGCTGAGCCGAGTGTCTGGCTCGGCCTCAAAGAGGACTTCGATTCCAACGGAAGGGTAAGGTGGAGCTATCCGTCGCACTATTACAACACCGCTGCTACGGGTTTCTGGGGACCCATTCCGCCCAAGAAGACAGGCAAATACAGCTTTGGCGGAGCAATGCTGTTCGAGCGCGACGACTGGGGATCGGACGTGATGACAGGCGAGTGCCCGGCGCCGTCCACGGCTGAGGGCGAAAATCTGATCTTCAACCGTACCGCGCAGCAATTCCGAGGGGCATTTCACTTTGCGCACGTGCTCGGCATCAAAACGTGCGTCGGCACCGAGACGCCGCTAGTGATGCCGCAGACACTTGAACAACGGCTGCGAGCCCGGGGCAAGCAACCGTCCGATCCGGCCACAGTGCGGCAGGTTTATGAGGCGATATTCCGCCGTATCATGGCGGCACACGAACTCGATTATTACTGGGTCTGGACTCCCGAAGGCTGGACGTGGAAGGAAAACACGGCGGACGAGTTGGCTTCGACAGTCGCGGATATCCAACTGGCGATCGAGGCGGCGAAGAATGTAAACGCCCCTTTCCGGATCGCCACCGCCGGGTGGGTTCTGGGACCCCACGATGACCGGGCCGCGTTTGACCGCCTGCTTCCCAAATCATTGCCACTGAGTGCGCTGAGCCGCAAAATTGGCGGCGAGCCGATCGATCCTGCATTCGGTCGCGTGCGCGATCACCAAAGTTGGGCCATTCCGTGGCTCGAAGGCGATGGGAACAACGGTCTGGCTGCAGTCCAGTTGTGGGCTGGGCGAATGCGTAAAGATGCTGCCGACGCCCGGACATACGGATGTACCGGCCTACTTGGCCTGCATTGGCGCACCGACATTCTCGCCCCGAACGTTGCAGCGCTCGCCCAGGCAGCCTGGGACCAGAGCGAATGGAACACGCCCTCGACGAACCCGGCTCCCGCGCCTCCTGGAGACCTCAATCGCGGCTTGCCCGTCGCGGATCTCTACTCGGACTTCGCCCAGGCATGGTTTGGTCCCGAAGCCGCCCAGCCAATCGCGGCAGTGTTCACGCGCATCGATGGCAAGGTGCCGATGAGCGTGGCGGGCGGATGCCCCTCCGGGCGGCTCACCCCCGACTTTCGTCCCTGGGAGGAGGTTGGGCGCGCCTTCGTGTTCGTTGATGAATTTGAAAAGGTCCGGCCGCGTGTGAGGGGCGAAGGCAACCTTGCGCGGTTTGACTACTGGTGGAACACGTTCCGATATCATCGCGGGCTGGCAGCGATCCGGTGCGCGCTGGGGCGCTTCGAGACCGAGATGAAAAAAGTTGCCGGAGAGAAGAATGCCCAGGAGAAAAAGAAGCTCGCGGCCCGGCAGGCATTGCCGGCCTACAGGACGCTGGTCGCGCTTTACGGCGAGACCTACGGCTACCTGCTCGCCACGGTGAACACGCCGGGCGACCTCGCTATGGTGATCAACCTGGAGAACCATGAGTACTTCTGGCGGCTGGTCATCGACAGCACAGGAAAACGGCTGGCTGAGGCGCTGGGCGGACGCCTCCCTGGGGACGTGTGCCCCCAAAAGAAGTATTCCGGCACGCCCCGCCTGATTGCTCCGACTCTGCGTGGCAGTGTGCTGGCAGGCGAGCCTCTGACGCTCAAAGTCATCTACCTGGACAGCCAGCCACCGCGTGAACTGGCACTGTGGTGGCGGCCGCTCGGGAAGGGGAAGTTTCGGCGAGTGCCTGCTTCCCACGTGGCGCGCGGAGTCCATAAGGTAATACTGCCGCCGCACAAAAATGACAACTGCGTCGAGTACTATCTACGGGCCGTCGCGCGTAATGGCTCAGCGCTGGTTTTCCCGCCCACCGCCCCGCGACTCAATCAGACTGTAGTCATTGTGCCGTCCCGCTAGTGTCATGTAACGTAAGTTCGTTCAGAAACTCTTTTGACCTTGTTGAGGATCGTCGTAGCCGAGGCGGTCCACACAAAGGGTCTCGGTTTGCGGTTGTGCTGGCATAAGTAATCATGAATGGCCTGTTCCAACTCGCGCACATGCG
>JAKASH010000017.1 GCA_021828225.1 Acidobacteriota bacterium
AGAATTCTTCAGCAGGGCGCGGAATATATCGCCCAGGTGAGTGGCTTGTAGTGAAGACCTTTTGAACCCGGCAACGCAAAATCAACGGCTTGCCGGAAAATTAAGCCCCAGTTGTCAAAGTCGGGCTAACGTTGACACGACCCTGTGCTCGTGTCCTCGCTTGGACCGAAGCACAACTGTCCATAAACGTTTCCGCTGAACAGCCTGCCGCCATTGCAAAGTGAGACCACCACATAAGCTCATAGGAAGGCGGCCGACTTTGCAGAATACCCGTCAGGAGCCCGAGTACACAGTTCTTGAAAGTTCTCTACGATCGGGTCCGCAGAGTGAATCGCCCAAGGTTGCTGTATTCAAACACGCAACCCCCTATCTGATATTATTGCTGAACCCAAGCCCAACAATGGCAAACAAGAGTAATACAATCCCCCATCGCAAACGCCGTGTGGCGGAAATCGGTGCGTGTCGCCATTCGCCAGTGATAACGCCAAGAAGATTGGCAACCAACACTATCGATCCCATCAGGATTGCCCATCCTAATGACGGGCCTAGCTCGCCCAACTGACGTGCCCCGACGCCATAAAACACAAAGCCGCTTATCCACAAAACTCCCATCAGGGCGCCGAATACAAAGTACCTCTTCGTATGGGCGTTCCGAAAGTTAACAAAGCTCCTGTTGCGCCAGAGCAACATTCCCGCATACCCAGCATTGCACAAAAACAAAGCAACGGTTAGCAGCGCCCAGACGAGGTTAGGTGCCATCGCAGCAGGGACGCCCTGGCTCTCGGCCCGGTTGATGATTCCTGCGCCATATACGAATCCAAGATTTCCGCATGCCGACAACACACCTGAAACTACGCATACCGCTAGACCTTTCGTATAAGAAAGAGTCGATTCCGGCTCGGGAACCTGCTCCTTCCACTTTCCCGCCCAAGAGCAGACCGCGACTCCCAAAAGCATCAAGGTTAGCGAGAACCCTGTCGCGGCAACTTTAGCAGTAGACAAACTGTGGGCCGTAGAGAGCATGGGCATAAGCGTGCCGACTACAGCTGTAAGTCCCAGGATCACCGCAAAACCCAATGACATACCGACTGCGGTAACTCCCAGGCCAAACGTCAGGGCGCCAATCCCCCATCCCAATCCAAAGAGAAGGACAATCAGCAGTGTTGTGGCGTGAACGGAAGCAAGAATATGGAACGCGTGCGGAATGCCCGCCAGCACGAGAGCCCAGGGAGCCACTAGGTATGCGGTGCAGGCAAAGACGAGCCAGGTATTTTCCCACTTCCATGGTCTGGTCCACTTCATCGGGAGCATGAAGCTGCCCTGGCACACGCCTCCCGCCAAAACCGCGAGCAACCCGATCAGTTGGCCTTCAGGCACGGTTGAATTCCTGTCTGGAAAGAATTCCTTCAAGGCTCGTAAGGTAGCGGTCGATGTCCGCGGAGTCATTGTAAAGGTGGACAGAGGCACGCACGCGCCCATCACCGCCCCAAACGGTCACGCGTTCCTTTTGCAGCTCCGCCCCGATCTCCTCGGCTTTGGGATGGGCAAACGCCACAATCCCGGAAGCGCATTCGGGCTCGGCAGGCGTCAGCAGATCGAGTCCAAGCCTGGCGAGCCCGGTACGGAGATTGGCCACAAGCGGCTGCAGTTCGCGATAAATGTTCTCAACCCCGACGCGCAGGAGGAACTCCAGGCTCTGCTTTAGCGCAAAGATCGAAGGAAAGTTCGGCATGCCCACCTGCAATTGGGCCGCGCCCTCTTTGAGCTCGTAAGTTTCAAATCGTTTTTCAGAGAATATGTTCTTCACCGAGTACCATCCAACCATCGCAGGCTGCAAGCTCGCGCGGAAACGCGGGCTGGTGTAAACAACACCCAGCCCGTGCGGCCCGAGCAGCCACTTGAAGCTGCTCGACATGAGGTAATCGACGCCCTCGACGCTCACCGGACATCTGCCGAGCGCCTGCGTCGCATCAATCGAGACAAGAGCCCCAACCTTCGCGGCCGCACTTGCGATTTTCTGCACAAATGGCAAATAGACTCCCGTTTTGTAGCTGACCAGGCTGAGGGAAATCAGGCGCGTTCGCGAACATACATTCTCCGCCGCTTTCTCCCAGTCAAGTTTGCCTCCTCGGCCGGGGAGAACCACAACATCAATTCCCTTCTGCTTCAGGCGTATCCAGGGAAGTACATTGGAGGGAAATTCCAACTCGCTGATAATCACCTGATCGTGCGGCTTCAATTCCAGCGAGGCCGCCAGAAGGCTTAAGGCTTCCGAAGCACTCGACAGAAACGTGACGTTGGAGGAATCTGTGCCCAGGAGGCGGGCAGCGAGATCGAGAGTTTCAGCTTCGGCCTTGTGAAGCTGAACGCGGCCCGGCGTCCCGCGAGCCTTTATCTGTGAATACAGTTGAAAAGCCTTCTCGCATTCGGGATGTGGAAGGCCTTCGGCAGCCGTATCCAAATACGTGACTTCCCTTGCCGTAGGAAACAAGTTCTTGTACATTTGCCCTCATTGAAAGGTCGTCATCAATCGCCGGTAGACTTCGAAAGCCTTCTCAACCTGATCGAGGTCCACGAACTCGTCCTCGGTGTGCGCCTGCGCAATGCTTCCCGGACCCATCACAATGCTCGGGACGCCCGCCATTGAGAATTTGCTCGCGTCGCTCCCGAAGGGAACGCCCACCGGCTGAGGATCGAGTCCGGCATCTCGTAAAGACTGTGAGGCCTGAAGCACAATAGGCGAATTCGCGGGTGTCTCCAGGGGCCAATCCTGGAGCACCGCAGGTTCCACAATCACTTCAAGATCGTGGTCGGCGCCTCGAAGCTCCTGAAGCTGCTTCTTGATATCGTCAAGCGCTGAAGACGCTTGCTCGCCGGGAACGAGGCGCCGGTCGATTTCGATCCAGCAGAACTCGGGAACCACGTTTACCTGAGTTCCACCCTCTATCAATCCGACGTTCAAAGTGGGAGATCCTACTAAAGGATGGCTCAAAGCCCGCATTCGCTTGGCATATTCAGCGAGCGTATCGATAACGCGGGCCATATGTTCGATGGCATTGGCGCCCAGATGCGGTTCCGAACTGTGCGCTGACTTGCCTCGCGTTGTAATTCGAAAACGAACACAGCCTTTACTGGCGATCGCAATTTTCATTTCCGTAGGCTCAGCAACCACTGCCGCTGAGGCCTGGATGTTCTCGCACAGTTTAGCCACCCCTCGATAGGAATGTTCCTCATCAGCGGCGGCAACCACCCACACGTCGCACACGGGATTTTGCCCGGACACCTTCAAATCGGCAACGGCGTGCATCATGGCTGCCAGTCCGGCCTTCGTGTCGCAAGCTCCCCGCCCATACATCCGTCCGTTGCTGACGGCGGGCTCAAACGGCGGGACAATCATGTCCTCAACTCCGGCCGTGTCCACGTGCGCTTCAAAAATGATTTTCCCGCTCTTGCTCTGCCCGGGAGCGAGCGCGATCACATTCGGGCGGTCGGGCAGCACTTCCTGCTTCCAGACCTCGATCCCACGGCTCTCGAAAAAGTCCAGGATATACCGCTGTATCTCAAGTTCCGGCCTGCCGTTGGGGTAAGCAGGATTCACGCTATTGATGCGGATCAAATCAGCTAAAGTTTGAACAACCGGTGAATAAGCCATCAAATAATATTGGGTGGTAAAGATAACCTTTCGAGAGTGTTCCAGGCTTTCTGGATGTGGCGATCTCCCTGCTGCAGGGCGATCGTCAGGTGTCCGGGAAGCAGAGCATCGACTTTCTGCCTGGCGAGCTTCTCGATGCTTCGAGCGTATTGCTGCAGGTCGCAGTCCCAGACGTTGGTCATCAGGAGCTTGCCGTCATGGAAAACGGTGTCGCCGGGGAAAAGGATGGATTTCCCGTCTTCGTTCAATACCAGGGAGAGCATACCGGAGCAATGGCCAGGCGTCTCGAGAACCCGCAGCTCGACGTCGCCGATCCTGAAGCGGTCTTCCTCTTTGAGAGTGTGCGCAACTGGGCAGGCGCGGAAAACATAATCCGAAGGGTAGAAGCCTCCCTTCTTGGCGATGCTAAGGCTGACGCGCTCTTCGTCGCCCTTGCTGAGGTACTCGGCGGCTTCTCGGGACGCCGCCACTTCAACCCCAAAACGGTTTCTCCATTCGCAAGTCGCCCCGGCATGGTCGGCGTGCGCATGCGTCAACACGACGTATTTGAGCCGTTGCGGATCGAGGCCGTCAAACCGCAGGTTTTGGAGGATGGGCTCGATGGTGATCCCCGCCCCGGCGTCAACCAGGGCCAGCGCGCCGCCGCCGTCAATCACGTAAACGTGGCAATCATGCTCCTCGGACAGGCTGAAGCCGAGAGCGCCACCGCCCACCAGATACACTCTTTCGGAAAGTCGCATGGTTCAATCCTCGATCTCAAAATCGTGCCCGGCGTTCGCGGAATCAATCAGGGCCAAAGCCGCGCGCACGGCGCTCCGGGCTTCTCGCGGCGTCACGATCCCCGGTTGCCGATGATCGCGCACGCAATCGCAGAAATATTCGAGCTCGTCGCGCAAGGCTCCTCGCGCGCTTCCACGGACGCGTGGATCGTAGCTCGTGTCAGGGATTTGAAAGCCATCCTCGCGCCAAAGGCTGAAGCTCGCCGGGAAAAGGCTAAGGTTGCCCACTCCGCGCTCGCCAACAAGCTGAAATGTGTCATCGAGCATCACACCCCCCTGGTCCGGCAATCGCCATTGAACTTCGACGACGCCCAGCGCACCGCCCGCGAATTCCAGAATCCCCCAGAACGTGTCTGGGTTGGCGCTGCCGGCATGGTTGCGCGTATAGCCGCGGACGCGGCGAACCTGATCTCCGGTGTACCACAACATAAGATCGATGTCATGAATTGCGTTGATGATTGCCGGATGGCTTCGGCCATACCTGGCCAGCAGCGATTTCGGCCGGTTGCGCCGCGCATACATCGAAATCACTTTGCCGAGGCGGCCCGAGTCAACCTCCTGTTTCAGCAGCGCATACCGCGTTTCAAACCGCAGGATGTGTCCCACCATCAGAATGCCATTCAATGTTTCGGCCGTCTGGATCATAGCATCGCAATCTTCCAGTGACGCGGCAAAAGGTTTCTCGACAAAGACCGCCTTGCCCCGCTCGAGAGCCGCGATCACCGGCTGCCGGTGCGCGCTCTCCGGAGTGACCACGTCGATAGCCTGCACGGCAGGGTCATCGTAAAGCTCCTCGATGCTTGAACAGACGTGCGGAATTCCAAAATCCCGCGCTACGTCTTCTGCGGTCTTACGGACGGCGTCAAAAGCAGCAACCACCTCCGCGCCACGGACGCCGCGATATGCCATCAGGTGGCTCTGGCCAAAGAGCCCGCAGCCAACAAGACCTATGCGAACTTGATCCATCCACGTCGCCTCACATTCATTAATCCGTTCCGAAGTTGTTCTCCGGCCACGCACGAGTCTTTCTGAACAGTATTAGTTATACTACCCTCCGATGAATCATATCCTCACGCTGCCTGATCATGCCTGGCGGGCAAGCTCAGCCGAAATTTGATTCCTTACGTAATCGCAGTTCAGGACCTTTTCCACGAGGTCGAGCGGGCGGTAGTAGTATTGGTTCGACGCTTCATAGCCAATTGCGGAATCCCGGCGCGCGTTGTGAAATTGCCGCACCGACAACTGAATTTCATCCTCGGCGATCTGCACCATCTGGTGTCCCAATTGACGCCGCGCTTCGCGACCTGCCGACAGCCATTTCTGCCGCAGGCGGTAGAAGCGGATCTGGTTTGCCACGCTTTGAAAGTGGAGATAACAAGTCTCTGCAATGCCAAAATCGATCTGCGCCGCTACGATCTTCTGTCGCGGCACGCCCGCCAGCGCTGCCCGGAACGTCTCCAACCCTTTCTTCCACATGGCAGCCATTTTCTGGAATTGCTCTTCCGCAACCTTGACGGGATAGCTGCCGACCCAATGCTCGTAATCGTCATAAGGAAAGAGCATCATAGTTGTCTTGTAACCCGTTGGCTGAAGGCGAAGAAGGTTAGCCGGACCATGCTGAGTGGGAATATGGTAAACCACGCCTCCGCCTTCCATGGGATACTGCACAAAAGCCTCACTGAAAGCTTTCCAGGCGCCGAGAATTTGCGGACCCGCATCACGGCCGTACCTGCGCAACGCCACCTCGCGCAGAACCTCGTCTCCGGAGGAAGGCAGTGGCGAGACGTAGTATCTCTTCGCGGCTTCAAAATTGGGCGATGGATATCCACCGACGGTCCATGATGCCATGACTCCCTGAATCCCGGGCTTCACCAGATTTTCGCAATGCTGGACGATCAGATCGGGAACCGGAATGTAGGGTACGGCGGATATTTCCCACGTGCTGCTCCATTGGACCTTGGCCAGCCGCTTGAGACCGCCTTGCCGCGCAAAGTCCCAATTCCTCAGCGCGCGCGGCCCGGGCCCCACAACTGAGATCGAATACTCGCCCACTTGCGCCGGATGTCCTCCGCGATCGATACGCTTGCCCCACTCACTTACGCTGAGCAGAGTAACATCTTTGGGAAGTTGAGGAATGAGCTTCGCGGAATCGGCACAGTTCCGAATCCAATCCTTGCCCCAGCCCCAATCCCATGCAATGACGTCCGCCGAAGCACTCTTGCGGCGCACTCCATCCCGAAACGTTCGGATGAGTTGGGCAATTACATTTGAGCCATCGAGCTTTGAACACCGCGAGCAGAATTCTGGGTGGCCGTGGGAAAAACAGTTGGTCAGGTTCTCCGAGGCCGTGATACAGAAGATTCCACCCAGCCCCGGCGCGCGGGAAAAGATGTGTGCCAGGCTCTCAGAGAGCCACTCGCGCACTTCCGCCGTGCTCGTGCACATGGCAAAAAAGTGGGTGTCGCCGGGGTCGTGGGTCCCTCTGATTTCCGGATGACGGGCAAAGAATTCCACCGGCATCGAGCGTGGCTCATTAAGGTAGAGGTAAATCCTTACCCCATGTCGGGCGGCCCGATCGACGAGTTTTCGAAGATTCTGAAGGCGGGTCTCCGAACCTGCCCCAAACTCTGGGAAAATCTTCGAGGGGGCAAGATTCCGCAGCACCGCTTGCAGCCATACCCCGTTGATGCCCGAGCGGCAAAGTTTGTCCAATAATCCGTCAGGGAATGGATTGATCTTTTCATCCATCAACGGGTCGCCGTAGAGAGCAAAGTACGAATAAACGTACCGCGGATCAAGGCGGGTATTCCGGCGAACTGTACCATGCGCCAAATATGGGCCTCCGCGGGCCTCCATCTGATCCTGAATGTAAGAAAAAGCTTCGCGCACTCCCTGAATGTCCTGGCCCACCACACAAACTTCGGTCCGGCTTGTAGCCACTTCAAAACTTCCGGGCGCATGAGAAATCGAGGGATCAATTTCGATTCGGATTACCTTCGGTAGTGGCCTCTCGTCCTTTCCGAGGCTCACCTCACTACCCATGGCCGCCGCCAGGTACGCCTGAAAGTCCTTAACGAGATCGAGAGAAACTCCCGAGCCCGGGGAGGGATCTAGCAGCGTCCAGCCCGTGCTCAAATCGACTTCGTTTCCCGAGGCCTTACTTGACGGATCACGGCGTGATGAAATTTGAGTGCTACTCAGCCGCTCAATAAAGGCAAAAGCGGGCTCGCCGACTCGCCCGATCGACGCGCCTATAGTCTTCCTGACTATTTCTTTAATTTCTGCCGCGCGCCGGCGCGCGAGTGGAGAAGGCGGCGAATAGTGCAGTCTCTCGCACTTGGGTTTCAGCATCCCAAGTTTGATCCACAGGAAATCGTCTTCTTTCAAATGGTATTCGTATTCCTGAGGGCTCCAGCCCAGAAGCTCCATTAACTGGTCGTCGGGCAGAATGTGCCAGTTCTGGCGGATGACCGTGATATAGATCCTGCGGAGACGATCTTCGGAGATCTCGAGTTTCCTCGGCAGGCCCATCGATGAGCCAATTTCAAGAACGTTTTCTGGAGTTGTTCCAAGAACTCGAGCCAATCTGTCAGTATTCGCCAGTTCCCAGTTACGCCAGATAAAGAGGTGAAGACGGTCCGGGAAATGCGGCTCGGGGATTGGTTTCGGGGCAGGGGCACCCTGCTCGATAGGAATCTCCTGCGCTTCGAGCCGGCCTACAAATGGCCGGGACAGCACAAGAGCATAAACAGCGCCTTGCTCAAGAAACTTGCGTCGATCCATTCTGGCTCTACCTATCTCGCCTGGTTGACTGCTGGCAATAGTCCGCTAGACCTTCAGCCGGGCTTTTCTTTCCGGTATCTGGGTCTCGATCATATACTCGCACGCAACAATCTTCTCTCGAATATCCAAAGGCAAATAAAGATACCCCAGCGAAGCCTCAAATCCCAGCCTCGAATCCTGCAAACAGATTTCGAGGAATTGCTTTGCGATATTCATTTCATCTTTAACTACAGAATTCATAGTATCCATGCCCTCGGCACTCATTTTCCAACGCTGTCGCGAGGCATGAAAACGAACCTGATTGGCAATGCTTCTAAAGTAGAGCCCTATAGCGCGGCAGACTCCGAGGTCTTTCGCTGCCTGTCGCCGGTGCGCCACCGGAACATCGTTCATAGCTCCTACAAGTTCTTTCAATCCCTCGTTCCATCCCGAAGCCATCTTTTCGAAAACATCTGAGACAATCCTTGGCCCGAACGGCTGAGTCCAGTCTAAATTGTCATAACTGTTCATGATTCGAGGCTTCAGACCCGTCGGCTCGAAATATATCAACGCCGCCGGCCCGCATTGGACGACGCTCGAGTATACAAGCGAGTCGGAAAAGGGATATTGCTGAAAGGCATCGGAAAACAATTGCCAAGCGCGTATCACATGCTTGGCTGCCTTGGCGCCATATAGCGATGCGGCTGCGGCTTCCAAGTCTTCATTGGCGCTCGCCGGGTGATCCCGATAAAACGATTCTGCCACATCCCAGTTTTCTGATGGGTAACAACCGAGGGTCCAAGACTCCATGACGCCGGAAATCCCCGCACTGTGCATGGCCTCAAATTTTCGTACCACCAGCTGTTCGACAGGAATGTAGGGAACCAATCCCAGTTCCCATGTGTTCCCCACCTGGATCTTGGCCATGACATCCATCCCGCGAGCTTTTCCCAGTCGAATATGTGCTGCCGCTCGAGGAGAGGGACCTGTAACAGAAAGCGAATATTCTTCAACAGTACTCTTGATGCCGTCGCGCTCAATGACAGTGCCCCGCTCGAAATCCACCATCAGCGTAGCGCTTGAAGGAAGCCGGTCAATAATCTGCTTTTGGGGGTCGTCCTCAACAATTTCCCAGCTCCAATCCCAGGCAATAACCCGAGCGTCCGGCGCCACGCTGCGCGCGCCTTCGTCCATGAGCTGGATCACTTGTGCGATGACTTCGGGTCCGGTTTGGCGAAGGCAGCAGGGGCACTTGGGATGGCGCGTCAGCGAGTAGCAATTGGTCGGGTTCTCCGATGCAGTAATCAGGATGATTCCTTCCAGACCTGGCGCCTCCTTAAAAAGCGTTGCCGTAGCTTCGACAAGATAATCCTGAACCATTTTCGTGCTGGTGCACATCGAAAAGAGTCCGTCGCCCGGCCGTCCCGGTGCTCCTTTTATTTCTGGATATTTCTTGAAAAAGCTGGCGGGCATTCCGCGAGGCTCGTTCAAATAAAGATAGACGCCAAGCCCGCGCTTTTTTGCCTCGCCAATGAGCCAATTTAAATTAGCGAGCTGGGCCGCGCTTTCTCTTCCAAACTCGGGAAATATCCTGCTTCTAATCAAGTGCTGATACATGGCCCCGAGCCAGATCGCACCCAACTCCATACGCGCCATGTTCTCCAAAAGAGCGGCGGAGTAAGAGGATTTGAAGTCGGCGTTTCCGAGCACATTGCCAAATTTTGCGTAGTACGGAAAAGCAATTCTCGGCTTTAAGGTGAATTGGCCTTTGTCGCCAGCTTCCGGGCTTTCAGAAATTGGCCGGTCGAGCAATTCGATGAAATGGAATCGGTCCTCTTCGGGACCGGTTGTCATGCCGGCACGAAAATACGGAATAACCCCTGAACCCAGTTTCTGCGGCTTTTCAATTTGAATCCGAGGACACTCAGGCTTAGGCCCCAGGTCGGAGATATAGAAAGCGTCCTGGGAAAGCATTACCTGGATTTCCGGCACCGACATGCCAAGCAATAACGTCAATTGGCTGTATGGAACAAAATTCCAGTTCCGGCGCAGAACTTTGAAGCGAAGGCGCTGCCGATGCCTGGTAGGGATGTTCTGTTGTTCGAGTCCCATCGTTCGTGCCAGCTTCGTGACCATCTCGGTAGTGCTGCCCAACGCGCGCGCAATTCTCTCCTGGGGAATAAGGTCCCAGTTTCGCCAGACAAATTGGTGGGACGGCGTCGGAAAGTAAGGCCGCAACGCGCGCGGCGTTTCCGACTCTTGAGTAGCGCCGACGCCACGCCCCATGAGGGTGACAGCTGCCAGGGATTCTATGAACAGTCTACGATTCATCGCCATCAACAATTCTGGTTGAACGCCCTGAGTCGGACACCCTCATGGCGGAAGCCATCTTCATCGCCGGACGTGACAGGTTGAGGAAAACGTTTTTGAACCGGGTCATTCCGAGTCCGCATGCCTGTCATTCCGGGGGAAGTGAGGAATCTGCTCTTCGGCTCAGCACAAACTCCGCGAGAAACCTCGCTTTGATATTGGAACACTTACGAGATTCCTCCGCGCCTGGAATTCCTCGGAGTGCCAGCCAGCGCAAGTTTTTCAACAAAACACTAAAACGATAGTGTAGCTCCTACCTGAATAACTCGCTGCCCACCCTTCCCAAAGATTTCGCCGAAATTGGGATCGGTAACCCCAGTATCCGGGCTGCCCCAGTTTTGGTGATTAAAAACGCTGAAGAATTCTCCGCGGAGGTCAAGATGAAATCTTTCTGTGAAATCAAATTGTCGCGCAAGAGACATGTCCCAAGTTTGAGCCCCTGGACCAGTGATGACGTTCCGCGCCGAATTCCCAAAAGTGTTGAGCGGCGGCGCAACGAAACAGCTCGTATTAAAGTAGCGAGCCATGGTCGGGTTACTCAAGCTGCCGTTGCATATCCGGTTGGGTCGGGCTTGTGTAAACACTGCTGCAACATTAGGCCAAAAAGTTGGCATGCTGATCTCAAGAGGTGTCCCAGAAAGGAACTCTGTTATTCCGCTCAAGCGCCAGTTCCCTAGAATCTTACCTGCGGTGGATTGATTGAGGAATGCCCGGCCCGGACCGAAAGGAAGGTTCCAAATGTATCCGACCCTGAAGTAATTCGTTCTGTTGAAGTCGGAAGGTGCATAATCACACCTCCGGCACAACGCATTCTGATTTGCCCATCCACTAGAGTTAGATGAGAACATGTCCATGGATTTGCTCCATGTGTAGCTGGCCATGATATCTAACCCATGGCTATAACGTTTTTCGAAACTGAGGTTTAGAGCGTTATAAGTCGAATTGCCCGAATTAGACTGAAGGAGGATGTCGCTAAAGAAAGGATACGGGCGTCTTTGGTCGAGCGGCAAGGGATTGGCAGGATTATAGAGAACACCTTGATTAATATTGTATGGTGCCATCAAATGATGACCAAAAGTTCCGTTGTACCCAGCACTTAGCAGTATATGGTCGCCAACCTGGTGTTCAACCGAGAACGTGGCCTGTTCAACGTATGATTGTGGCGCATGGATGTCCTGGGATACAAATAGGGTTCCGGAAGTGATGCTTCCGATTGCGGGCGGCGGGAATAGTTGCGTGTCCAGGGTCTGCGGGGTAAATTGCGACGTATCATTCGTCACCGTGCTGATATTGGTAAACGGAGGCCCGCCGAATCCTAACGAAGAGAAAAGCTGAAAGTTTGCCATGCCTTGTGAGTAGTACATTCCTCCCCCGGCCCGAATTGTCGTCTTGGGTGTAAGAAGGTAAGCCAAACCAACACGAGGGGAAAAATTGGTCTTCTTCCAGTTCTCGAACAGACCCCGTGGGAGCGCACCGCCGGGTGAGTCATTTGTTTGGAAATTTAACGGATCTTTCAAAGTGTATTCGAGCATTCCTGTATTCTGGTCAAACGCGACCCAGCGATTGTGCCTTTCGGTGGGCGGTGTCCAGTAATCCCAGCGCACTCCAAGATCGAGAGTAAGCTTTCGCGTCAGTTTGATCTGGTCCTGCGCGTACCATGCCCAATAGGACGTGTCCAATAACGGGTCAAAACCGGTGGGATTGCCAGACGCGCTGCTGAAGGTTCCAAGGAGGAAGTCCGCCAGTCCCGCCCCGCCCGGACCGCCAGGATACTCAGAGGTGAAGGCTCCCCCATAGGCTAAGTCGCCCCGTGGAAATTCCCCGTTTTTCTGAGGGTACTGCGTGTCTTGCCAAGCGAAGCCGAGATCGACCATATGACGGCCGTGTATGAGTGATAGATTCTCGTCGATCCCTCCGCGAGTTGTTATCCGATGCAGATTGAATAAGAGAGTACCCGGAACAGTTAGACCCGTGACGCCGATTGCCGGCAAGCCATAGAAGAGCGGGTTGGTGCTGATGTTTTTCAGGCCGAGAACGCTTCCTGCTATGTCTTGCGATGTGGGTACGGCGCCGAAGTCAGTCACAGAACGAAAGAAGGCAAGCCGTAACTGATTGACCATGGAGCCGTTCCGAAGAGGCTGATCCCACTCTACGGACGCAGTCTGCCCCCTTAGGGGTTGGGCGGTGCCAGCATATTGAGAGAGGCCATAGGAAACGGCGTTGATCTTGTCTCTGAAGTATTTTACAAATAATCTTCCACTTCGTGGCAAGTCCTGGTCGACTCGGACCAGCCACTGCGTGTCGTCATTAACTTGTCGTCCGTTCGTCACCAAATTATTTTGCCCATATGGAGCCTTGGGGATGTTCGGTAGAGGAACATATTGTTTGTACTTTTGGGCAAAGGAACTGAGCAGTGTCGTGGGGATCTGATTATTTGCAAACGCTACCCGCTGGCCGTTCACAACATCGAATGGATTGTAAATTTGCACTGGCAGAGCCGAGAGGTCACCATTCCATTCCGCTGCCGTCGGTACAATTCCAAACAATGTGCTGGAGGCATGGTTCCGGGTCAATTGGGCTGACACAAAGAAAAACGTCCTATTCTTGAGTTTAGGTACAGGTCCGCCAAGAGTACCGCCAAATTGATTATAAGTAAGCGGCGGGACAGTCTGCGCATTGAAAGGGCGCGCTTCCATTGCAGCATCCTGGTGAAATTCGAATACTGACCCATGGTAGCGGTTCGTTCCGCTTTTTGTTGCGATGTAAACAACGGAAGGCTCGCCACCATATTGCGCGCTGTCGAAGCCCCTCACAATGCGAACACTCTGGATGGCCTCAGCGGACGGCTGATAGAGATCCCCACCATAAATCGGATCGCGTACATCAAAGCCGTCTTCAACAAAGCCCGTAAGATCTGGCGGCCCTCCCGACACATCGATACTCACTGGCTTGAATGCCGCGCCGCCGGTTAACGATTGCCCCTCCACGACGTTAAGAATTGAACTCCCAACCGTTGGTGCAACGCCTGGAGAAAGGATCGCCGTCGAAAGGTAGGAACGGCCAAGGGTGGGAAGCTGGGTGATTGTCCGGTTGCTTAGGGTCACCGCATTGGCCGGTGTCTGGGTTTGGAGAAGTGAGGCGCTGCCTTTTACCGTGACAGTCTGTCGTGTTGTACCGACTTTCAATGCGAAGTCCACACGGGCTGTGAACTGCTGGGTGATAACTTGATTAGATTTCACTGTTTTTTGAAAGCCTGTCTTTTCCACCGTAATCGTGTAGCTGCCAGCAGGTATTGCGACGACTCTGTACTCGCCCAGGGTATTTGTTGTCACGGTCCGGGTAAAACCTGTCTCCGCCTGCGTGACTGTTACGCTTGCACCTGGGATAGCAGCTCCGGAGGGATCAGTAACAGACCCAACGATTGAGCTCGTAATGATCTGACCAAAACAAAGCCACGACGTGCAGGCAATCAGAACAAGAACTGCCCCGCACAGTCGCAACACCTTGTGATAGAAAGAACCTTTGTTTAAAGACACGCGCCACCTCCTGTCTGCTGCTTTGACTCACACCCCAGAACGCCTTCCGATGGCGATAAAATATTTCCGCTGCACTTTTATGTCAATTAGAATTATCAGACAATATATGTCTGTAATTGGCACATGTGGTCTGGGGAGGCGTTTTGGAATTTCATCAGTTCGAGATGCTTCTGGCTGTGGTGGAGAGCGGCGGATACGCCAGGGCCGGCGAGCGTCTCCATATCTCTCATTCTGCAATCCACCGGCAGATCAAGCTACTCGAGGAGCAGATTCATGATCGAATTTTAGTGCGTAACGGAAAACGAGTGGTGCTTACAGAAGCCGGAGAAATCCTCGTCGGAACCGCGCGCAGGGTTCGCCAGGAAGTCTCCGATGCTTATCACCAGATCAACGAGGCGCGCGATCTCGAGCGCGGCAGCGTGAGGATCGGCACCGCCGACACGATTCTCTTTTCTTATCTGCTCCCGATCCTAGGGCATTATCAAAAACAATTCCCAGGAGTCGAAGTGTACGTAAAGACAACGACCGCCGGAAATGTTTTCGAGCAGATCCAGGCTGGCATCTTTGACCTGGGGATTGTATTCAACCCAGCCGGCACTCTGACGGTCAAACTGAATCTCCACTATGAGGTTCTCTACAAAGAAAAGTTAGTGTGGGCTGTCGGAGAAGATCATCCACTGACTAGGAAATCATTTGTTTCAATTGCAGACTTAGCGAATTTCCCTTTTGCAATGCTCCCGGAGTCCAGCCGTATCCGACAAATGTGCGAACAGAAGCTTCGCTCCGCGGGTGTCACCGCGAACATTGCCTTCGAACTCGAAAATGAGGAAGCTATGGAGAAAGTAATAAAAACGAATTTGGCAATTGCATTACTCCCGTCACGCCGAACAAGGAACAGTGGGATACATCGGCTCAGAGTCCGCGAAGCTCCTATTCGCGGAGAGGTCGGCTTGGTGTTGCCGAAGCGAGAATACCTTCCTAAAGCTGTAAGGGAGTTCATTGGCTTCTGTCGGAAGACAAGCTGAGCTTTGTCAAACATTCCTCTGGAAGAATCCTTCTTCAAGAGGTAACATTCCAGTTAATTTCTCACGAGGGCACGGTTATCGCGGCGATTTAGGGATGGCAGAGACTCCAGAGGAAAAAGCACGAAAGACGATTGACGCGCTTCTTGAATCGGCGGGATGGGTAATCCAGGACCGGGAGGGGATAAACGTCAGCGCTGCCCGCGGAGTAGCCATCCGCGAGTTTCCCCTGAAATCTGGATATGGATTCGCTGATTACCTTCTT
>JAKASH010000677.1 GCA_021828225.1 Acidobacteriota bacterium
CAATCTGACACTGGAGCGACTGGATGAAGATCTGGTCCACCGGAACAGCAAGGGCGTTGAGTTTCGCGTGCCGGTGCGCGATGTTCTGATGCAACTGGTGATGCACTCCGCCTACCACCGCGGGCAAATTGCCGCCGCAGTTCGGGAAGCAGGCGGGAAGCCCGCCGCAACAGATTACATTGTCTATGTGCGCCAGCAGCGGAAGGGCTAGCGCCGCGAACGAAAACGTATTGTTAATGCCCGCCCGTTAAAGCACGCACATGCCCGGACGACCGCGGATGACCTGACGGTCTGCGCGGCAAGGCTGCATGCCATGATTCAGGCAGCCAGGTTCGGAACCGTTTCAGCCAACCGTTTCCGGGGATTCATAGCGTAGGGGACGCATGGCTGGTTGATCCGCAAGCAGCCACCGATTCCTCTCGCGCAGGGTTGATTCGGACAGAACACACAAACGGAGCAAAAAGTCCTCAAGAAGAGCCGCTATGTCCCGTCTTCCGCCGCCCAAGGCGAGCCCTCACGCATTTCCCTCCCGAAATTTGCCCATCAAGCCATAACTACAGTTATGGTTTCTGCTAAACTAGGAACTAAATCTGCAAGGTGGAGGCTCGTGATGAAGCATCTAGTATGGGGCCTGGCGATTTGCCTGGTGTCGATCCCTTTGCTTCACGCTCAGGAACGGCCAACGCTTGGGCCTTCCGGACCTGAGTCGCCGTCCCTGCGCGGGCCTGGTTCTTCGCATACGAATAATCCGGGTCTGCTTTTGAAGATGCGGAGGGTTTACATTCAGCGGATTGACCATAATTTTAACGAGGTCCTCGTCGATGATATGGCGCATGTGTCCTGGATCAAGGTCGTGGACAAACCCTCGCAAGCCGACGCGATTGTTCGTGGAACCTGTTTCAGTTTACGTCGCCTGAAACGCTTGCATACCGAAGTTTATATTACGGACCGCATCAGCGGAGTTTCAATCTGGCAGGATGTTGTTCGCGTTCCTTATGACCCTCCTGCGCTGTCGAAGGCGGTGGACGATGCGGCCGCCCAGGTCCTGGCAGACCTGAACCATAGCCTTCGCGTAGCCTCGAAGCGGTAGCATCCCGTTACGTTGCCGGCGAAAGGGGTTCAGTATCGCCTATTATCTTCTGCAGAACGGCTTCACCTACCATGCCTGACTACCGAACGCAGTTCACCGAATTCGGCGAAACGACCTATCTCAACTGCGCCTACCAGGGAGTGTTTCCTCTAACGGCGGTTGCCCGTGCCCATGAAGCGATCGAGCTGAAATGCCATCCGGAGCGCATGAAGTCCGGCGAATATTTCGATCTCCCCAAGCGTGTCCGCAATCATCTTGCCAGGGTCATCGGCGGCGATGAAAGCGAAATCGCCTTGACGAGCGGTGCAACCCAGGGCATCGGCATTGTAGCTGCAGGCTTGCAGTTGCAGCCTGGCGACGAGGTGATTGTTGCCGCGAGCAACTTTCCTTCCAACCTTTTCACCTGGCTTCATATGCGCCGCCTGGGAGTACGTGTGCGCGTTCTGAGGAATGATAAAGGACCGCGCGATGTGGATGACGTAGCTCGCGCGTTCACTTCCAGCACCAGACTGCTGGCTCTGGACTGGGTGGACTATTCAACCGGCAGGCGAATCGACCTTGCGGCACTGGGAGAACTGGCCCACCAGCACGGCGCCCTGTTTGTTGTGGATGGTACACAGGGTGTGGGCGCTCTGGAGTTGAATGTCCATGAGCTTCCGGTTGACGTTCTTGCCGCAGCGTCGTACAAGTGGCTTCTGGGGCCTTATGGCGCCGGCTTTGTGTATGTCCATCGCGAGCTGCTGAATCGCCTGGAGTTAAGAGTGGTTAACTGGCTGTCGGTGAATGGAGCGGATAATTTTGATGCTCTCCCGGTGGACGACTTTATGCTGCCAAGTGCGGCGCGTGTTTTCGATTCCGCCGGGACCGCGAATTTCCTGAACCTCTACGCCTTAGAAGCATGCCTCGAATTTGTCCTTGGAGCGGGAATTAAAACTGTAACGCAACATTGCACGAACCTTCTTAACTTTGCAGCGGAAAAGCTTGAGTCTGGCGGTTACTATCTGTCGAATGGGGATCGGCACAGGCTTCCTTCGCCGATCCTTACGTTCCGGTGCGAATCAGATGAGGCGACTGCTAAATTGTACGGAGAGCTGAAGGCTCGTCATGTTGAAGTCAGCCTGCGTCATAACGGGATTCGGGTTTCCCCTTATCTTTATAACAACAGAGAGGACATTGAGCGCCTCTTAGAAATAGCCAGATGACCTGGGCGGCCTTGATGCGGGATGTCCATCCTCTGCATTTGGATCGGTAGGCGAATTTTGTGTTTGCCTGATGTTTGGCGTGGCAAGGCAGCCTCGGTGCGCTGAATGGTTAACGCTTCCATCCCTTCCGAGAGTGAATCGTCTCCTGATGCCCCTATGCGAATCCGCGACTTTCAACCTTCCGACCTGCTCAGACTTTCCGAGATCGATCAGGCTTGCTTCCCGCCCGGTATTGCTTACTCGCGTGAAGAACTGGCCCGTTTCATTACTCATCGATCATCGAGGACCTGGGTCGCAGAAGAGAACGGCAGAATTGTGGGGTTTGTGGTGGCGGGCCGGCAGCCTGTGCGTGTGGGACACATTATCACGATCGATATTTTAGAAGGCTATCG
>JAKASH010000678.1 GCA_021828225.1 Acidobacteriota bacterium
GTGAGCGTAGCGGGCCTTGGCGAAGGCGCCGTTGATGTAATAAGCGGCGGCTGCAGCCACCAGCATCACGACGCGGATTACAAAGATCCATACCAGCAGTTGGAGCTTGACGACCGGGTCTTTGACCCCCAGCAGGATAAAGGTGATCAGTGCCACGCCGGTCACACCGTAAGTCTCAAAGCCGTCGGCGGTCGGCCCGACCGAGTCGCCTGCGTTGTCTCCGGTGCAGTCGGCGATAACGCCCGGGTTTCGCGCGTCGTCTTCCTTGATCTTAAAGACGATTTTCATCAGGTCGCCGCCGATGTCCGCAATCTTGGTGAAGATGCCGCCGGCAATTCGCAGTGCCGCGGCGCCCAGGGACTCGCCGATCGCGAAGCCGATGAAACACGGTCCGGCATAGTCGCCCGGGACGAAAAGCAAAATGATCAGCATCATCAGCAACTCAACGCTGATGAGCATCATGCCCACGCTCATCCCCGATCGCACCGGAATCCGGTAAACCGGAAAAGGTTTGCCCTCCAAGCTGGCAAAAGCCGTGCGCGAATTGGCCAGCGTGTTGACGCGGATTCCAAACCATGCCACGCTGTAGCTTCCTAAAATCCCGATCACGCTGAACAGCAGGATGATGGCCACCCGGAAAGCTTCGTAGTGGAGAAGCACGCCGAAGTACAAGACAATAATGGCGGCAATGAAGACCCACAGCAGGAAGAGAAACTTGCCCTGCTGGATGAGGTACGTTTTGCAAGTTTCCCAGATCAACTGCGAAATGTCAGCCATGGACCGGTGGACGGGAAGGTTCCTGAGGCGGGTGTACATCACAAATCCAAAGAGCAGGCCGAAAAAGCAGAAAAGTATGCCGAAAAGCAGCAAGTGGTGGCCGCTTACTCCCAGGAAATTGACCTTGGTGAAATCGGGAAGTTGAAGATTGGCTTCGCCCGAGGGCTGTTCGCCCGTCTGGGCGAAAGCGGTGGTTGCACCAGCCAGCATCAGAGCAACACCAGCCAGGGAGGCCTTGGCGAGAAGACGTCGAGTGTCAGACAAACGGTTACTTATTGCATTGGATAAGGGGGACGGAATACACCCTCTGAATGCGCTCCAAATCGTTTGTAAAAGACGCCTGCTGACGCTTCTCAGGAGCGCCGGATGAACCACCAGACCGGCCGCGAACAGGACCGGTACGCTTAACAGCAGACTCATTAGTAGAACGGTCATTTTTGTTCCCTCGATTCCGGGTAGTTGCCCGCCTTGTCGGTGGAGACTCGGATGGCCTCAATGGTAAGATCTTTGGAAAGTTGCACTAAACTACCTGACGGTAAGTCACTTAACCCTAGATTTATAGCATAGGGCAAAAATCGCCGTCAAGGAAATGGCCGGGATCCTTGGCAGAGTGCCTGGATCGCAGGACTGAACGCGCTCCGAAGGCAACTGTTCGATCACCAATCTGACAATCACTAAATCACTCATCGCTTCTGGCCCAGGCCATGCCGTCGCACACCGGGCCCACGTTGATGGGCTTCTCTGCTTTCCACGTATGAAGGTTGATCACTGCGATCTGCTTGCTGTGATCGCAGGAGACGTAGGCCATGCCGTCATCGGGGCGGATGACGATTTCCTGCGGTGCGGCAGGGACGTCAATGGTACGAACCACTTTCCAGGACTTCAGATCAACCACAGCCACTATGTTCTTATTGATCACCGCAACCAGGAGGTAGCGGCCATTGAGCGTGGGCGCTGTTCCGTAGCCGATGCCGGGCAGATCCACCCAGCGTTCCACCTTATTCGTGGCCGTGTCGATGACGGCCAGGCGGGGGCTGTTCTGGTCAGAGGTGAAGGCGTAGCGGTTGTCCATGGAAACGGAAATCCGCTGCACCACCTTGCAAACGTGAATAATCGCGACGGTATTTCGCGCCGCCACGTCGAGGACGGAAACGGTTCCCGGACCGACGTTTGCCGTGTAGATGCGCCGACCGTCAGGGGAAAAGGCCAGCATGTGCGATTGGGGTTGTCCGGTGGGAATGGAGCCCACAACCTTGTCAGTCTTCGGATCGATGATGGTAACGGCGTCGGCAAGTTCCGTGGAAACGTAAAGAAGGCCGTCGGTGGGCGAGAACTTGGCGCAATGCGGGCGCATGGGCCGACCCAGGTTGATGGTTGAAACCACCTTGCGGCTGGCAAGATCAATCACATCAATGGTGCGGCCATCGCTTCCCGGCATGCCCACGCCGGAATTGCCGTAAATAGGAACATAGGCTGTTCTACCGTCCGGCGATACGGCAACTTCGTGGCCGGTGACCCCGGTTTCTTCGACCGTGGCAATTTCCCGGCCGGCCTCCGGATTCACGATGCCCAAAGTGTGGTTGCCCTTGTTGTCCACCACGAGCATCCCGCGCGCTGATGAACGTGCGGGCGACCCGCCAGAACCTCCCAAAGCGATCATAGGAAACCCCAAAGCTGCTACCAGGAGCATTGAAGACGCCCGAATCATCATCATGACCTTCTCCTTCTCAACGTTTTCCGGGTTCACTCATGGCGTTGAATGGATTCATACCTAAAGCGTCAGGGCACCGCTTCAGCCGTGCTGTTAATGAGCCGCACTGCCAATTGGCTTTAGCCGCTGAGAACCCTCAGGGACTGATGTCCTGTATATTGCACAAGCAGTTCTTGCAGCATGGCTGAAAGAT
>JAKASH010000679.1 GCA_021828225.1 Acidobacteriota bacterium
TAGCCCGGACGTCGGCCTCAAGTTGCTCCTGCCAGGCGCGAATCCACGGAGGGTAATACCGCTCGGTGATCTTGATGCTGGAGTGCCCTAAGGAGTGCGTCGGAGATAAGCATTCTGGAATTTCCCTTTTTACGTCCTTGGGTGTCTGTCCCTTAGGGCCTTCGGCCCTCGAAAGCCCATGAAAATCCCTCAAACTCTTGGCAGGGCGGAGGTCGCGACATTAACTCCTCGAATTTCAGCGCAGCTTGATTCGCTCGGCCCGGTTTTTCGACCCTGCGAGCCGGATTTTGAGCATCTGCGTTTGGCAAGGCTGTCCGGGAAGTGAGTTGGGCGGCTCAGGTTTGTGCCTTCAGGCGCTCTGCGAACTCCATCCGGAGCGGAAAAGCTTCAGCAGGTTGTGTGTGGCGCAGATCAGCTTCCACTCCGCCGCCACGTTCCCCAGTCCGCGCAGCAAAAATCTCCGAAAGCCTCTCCCCTCTTTGATCTGTCCAAAGACCGGTTTCACCACCGCCTTGCGCCGCTTGTAAGCTGCCGTCCTTTGGAGGCTCGGTTTCACCTTTGGACGCAGCAACCGCAAACAAGTCTCGGGAGACAAGAAGAGTCCCTCTCTGAGCCAGGCATTTGCCACCAACTTGAATGGGCGAAACCATGGCCAGATAAATATCTGTTATGAATGTCATAAAAATAATCGTTATTGCTCGATTACGGGGCGTGCTAAGTTCTATATCCACAGGATTTCTGTAGCCCTCTCGTCGGGTTCCACGAAACCTGGAACCACAATGGAAAGGATACACTTCAACTCCGGTCTGCCCGCCCCGCAAGGTCTGTACGACCCTCAGCTTGAGCACGACGCTTGCGGTATCGGTTTCCTGGCAAATATCGCTGGCCAGAAATCCCACGACATCATCACCAAGGGTATCCAGATCCTGATCAACCTCTCCCACCGCGGGGCCTGTGGTTGCGACCCGGAGACCGGTGACGGCGCGGGCATTCTGATTCAGATTCCGCATACGTTCTTCCAGCGAGAGTGCGCAAGGCTGGGGTTCACGCTTCCCCATCCCGGTGAATATGGCGTCGGTATGGTGTTCCTGCCGGTGGAGCCGCACGAACGAATCCTCTGTGAAGGCATCATCGAAAAGATCGTGCGCGAGGAGGGCCTTGCCGTGCTGGGCTGGCGGGATACTCCGGTAGACGCCAAGGCGATCGGCCGTCTGGCACGGGGCACGCAGCCTTATATTGAACAGCTCTTTATCCAGCGTGCGCCCGGCATGGACCAGGACACCCTCGAGCGTAAGCTCTACGTGGTTCGCCGGTTGGCGGAAGCGGCGGTATCACGATCCGACATCAAGGGCAAGGGCCAATTCTATGTCCCTTCACTCTCCACGCGCACCATTGTGTACAAGGGATTGCTACTCGCGCCGCAAATCACCCACTTCTATGAAGAGCTCCTGGACCCCGAAGTGATGAGCGCGCTCTGCCTTGTCCACCAGCGCTTCTCCACCAATACCTTTCCGACCTGGCAACTGGCGCACCCTTTCCGCTACCTGTGCCACAACGGAGAAATCAACACTCTGCGCGGGAACACGAAGTGGATGCATGCCCGGCAATCGGTTCTCGCCTCACCCTTGTTTGGAGAGGACATCAAGAAGCTGCTGCCGATTATTGCGCCGGGCGGCAGCGACTCGGCGAACCTGGACAACGCGGTGGAACTGTTGGCCCTGGCCGGGCGCTCCCTGCCGCACGTGCTGGAAATGCTTGTTCCGACGGCCTGGGAGAGCGACCCCACTCTGCCCGAGGACGTCAAGGCTTTTTACGAGTACCATGCCTCGTTGATGGAACCCTGGGACGGACCGGCCGCCCTAGCGTTTACCGACGGGCGCGTGATTGGGGCCAAGCTCGACCGCAATGGGTTGCGCCCCATCCGATACCTGGTGACGACCGACGGCCTGATGATTGTGTCCTCCGAAGCAGGCGTGCTGCCGGTCAAGCCAGAAAACGTCCTTTCAAGAGGAAGACTAGGACCCGGGCGCATGTTGTTGGTGGACACCGAACGCAGGCGCCTCGTCCCCGACGAAGAAGTGAAGGCCGAACTGGCCGCCCGGCAGCCTTACGCAGAATGGCTGCGCGAAAACCAGATCACGCTCCATCAGCTCCCGGTCCCCTCGCGGGTTCAGCCCACCGACCATGACACGATTCTGATGCGGCAGAGGGCCTTCGGCTATACCGACGAAGACCTCCGCCTGATCATGCTGCCCATGGCCACGGATGGCCAGGAACCCGTGGGTTCGATGGGCACGGACACGCCGCTCGCGTGTTTGTCGGACAAGCCGCAACTGCTCTTCCATTACTTCAAGCAAATGTTTGCCCAGGTGACCAATCCGGCCATCGATCCCATCCGCGAGGAACTGGTCATGTCTCTGACCGGCTATATCGGCTCAGAGAGCAACATCCTGGACGAGACTCCAAAGCATTGCCACACCCTGAAACTTCCTCACCCCATCGTGACCAACCGCGGTTTGGAAAAGATCCGTTGGGTCAGTTGGGGCGATTTCCTCGCAACCACCCTGCCCATGGTCTTCCGCGTCGATGGCGGGGCGGAGATGGAAAGGGCTCTGGACAACCTCTGTCGCAGTGCTTCGCTCGCCATCAAGTCAGGGTACAAGATCCTCATCCTCT
>JAKASH010000680.1 GCA_021828225.1 Acidobacteriota bacterium
GTCTCCCGTCGTCAGCCGCAATCTAGTTGTGTGCGACTTGCTTTCTTCCCGGCCCTGCTCATACTCTATAGGGCTATTTTTACCTGAGGAGAGAACGTGAACGCTGCAACCGCACGGTTGGTTCTTTTTACCGAGAGGGAAGAGGGTCCGGTCTGCGGTCTGGACGAGAAGACGATTCATACCGCCGGCGGAATCCTGCAATATGCGAAGGCACACGACCAGGCCGACCGCATCGCAATGGCACGATCTGCTGAAGTCCTGATTGTAAGTTCGGCGCCGATAACGCGCGAATTTCTTGGTCAGCTTCCGCAACTGAAGGGGCTGGTGCGATTAGGGATTGGAGTCGATACCGTGGATCTCCCGGCCGCAACTGATCTCGGGATCGTGGTTGCCAATGTCCCGGAATTTTGCCAGGAAGAGGTGGGTGAACATGCTCTTGGCCTCCTTCTGTCGGTGGCACGTAAGATTACGCTCGCGGATCGTACGACCCGCCAGGGCAAATGGGTTGTTGGAATACAGGAGCGCATGCTTCCGATTCGCCGATTGAGTGGCCAGACTTTGGGGCTGGTCGGGTTCGGGCGAATCGCCCAGAGGCTGGCCGGATTGGCGAAAGCTCTCGGCCTCGATGTCATTGCCTCGGACCCGTACGTGCCCTCGGACATTGCGCAAGCCGCCGGCGTGCGCCTTTTGCCCCTCGCAGATTTGTTGCCGCAAGCGGACATCATTTCTCTTCACGTACCGCTTAACCCCGAGACCCACCACTTGATTAACTCGGATGCCTTTGCGCTCATGAAGCGCGGAGCGATTCTGATTAACACCGCGCGAGGTCCAGTGGTGGACGAGGTAGCCCTTGAAGAGGCACTGGCGGAGGGCCGCCTGGCGGGCGCAGGTCTGGACGTTCTGGAACACGAACCGCCTAAAATGCCTCATCCGCTTCTGGACTTTGACAATGTCGTTGTGACGTGTCATTACGGTTCCTGCAGCTTTGAGGCTTATGCTGACTTGCGCCGAACTGTTTCAGAGCAGGCGGCTCAGATCCTGCGCGGGGAGTTTCCTAAGCATCTCGTCAACACCCAGGTGAGGGACCTGCCACAGTGTCGGCTTCGGTATGCCGGTACACAGCCCGCAGGGGCAGAGGGATGATCGCGGGCTCCAATACTCTTAGGGAAGGTTGGCGGTCGAGATGGTGATGGGGCAAAGGGGCAGTCATCGTCGGCTCAAAGTGGTTCTCGTGGGCAGAGTCGCCGCGAGGGCGATGGGGTTTCTCAAGACTCACGCAAAGGCCTCCGCGACGTTCGTTCCCATTCCTGTGATTCGCGAGAACGCGCGATTGCTCAAAGATCTGGCGGACGCCGACGTGGTAGTGGGGCCTTTCTTCACCGAAGGCATGGCCCGGGCAGCTCAGAGCTTGAAATTACTCCAGGCTCCCAATGCCGGGGTTGACGCTTTCAGAACGGAGCAACTTCCCCCGCATACCACCGTCGCCAACGCCTATTTCCACGGGCCTGCGGTCGCCGAGTACGTGGTGATGATGATCCTTGCCTTGAGCCGGGATTTGTTGAATCTTGATGCGCAGTTTCGGAAGGGAAGGTGGGGTGGCTCGTGGACGAAAGGAGAGGTTCCCGGATCGGAAGTTCTTGGGAAGAACCTGGGGCTGATCGGCTATGGGCATATCGGCCGCGAAGTTGCCAACCGCGCGCGAGCGTTGGGAATGCCAATAAGAATTATCAGCGCTCACCCGCCGAAACGAAAACCGGTCGGAGTTGAATTCTGGAAAGGCCCCGCCGCGCTGCACCAGCTTCTCAAGGAATCCGATTACGTCGTTCTGGCGTGCCCGCTGAACAAGGACACGCGCGATTTGATCGGGCCGAGGGAATTGGGAAGGATGAAGCGTACTGCTTTTTTGATCAACGTTGCGCGCGGCGCAGTGGTTCAGGAGGAGGCTCTTTACCATGCGCTCAAAGACCATCGAATTGCCGGCGCGGCCATCGACGTCTGGTATCGCTATCCCCAAAATGAAAAAGCCTGCCGTCCGTCCCGTTTCCCGTTTCACAATTTGCCCAACCTCATTATGACTCCCCACGTTTCCGGGTGGATGCTGGGGACGCGCCAGAAGCGCCTTCAACTGATCGCTGAAAATATCGACCGGTTGGTTGCGGGCAAGCCCCTGCTCAACGTCGTTCAGGGGCCACGAAAGCACAGTCCTTCAGAGTGGGAAAAGAGCCGCTGACTCGAGTGGCGCGAGTTGCCTATGGGTTCACCGGGTGCACCCGCGGCAGGCGCGCTTCCACCGGCGGCAGCGGCGGCAACGGCAGATGCGGCTGTGTCTGGTACCAGTAAGCCACGGAATAGTAATTGTCGGCGCGGTTGTTGGCGGTTCCGTGCTCGATGGTTGCGAGCAGTGACTTGGTGAAGGTGATGGGCGAATCCAGATTGAACCGGTAGACCGACCGCCGGGCCCCCTGCCGTTCAGGCCCCACCACCGGCGTGCCGAACAGAGCGTAGGAGAACGGCTTGCCACCGAAGTCCCAGGCTCCCAGGAAATAGTCTTCGGTCCCGGTACCATTGATCGAGGGCAGCTTTTCACCGTCGACGAAAAACATATCGTCGCCTTCGCCCCACCAGCCATCCTGATTTTCTAGGACCGACATGGTAACCCCGACAAAC
>JAKASH010000681.1 GCA_021828225.1 Acidobacteriota bacterium
GCCGATGTGCGCCGGTGGGGACACCGGCGCTGCAGCCTTGCCAGTTGTTATTCGACCGTGACGCTCTTTGCCAGGTTGCGGGGCTTGTCCACATCGCATCCGCGAATCACGGCGCAATGGTACGCAAAGAGCTGGAGGGGAATCACGGTCAGCAACGGCATGACAACATCGATATTCGTGGGGACGTAAACGACGTCGTCCACCAGCGAGCCGAGCTTGTTGTTGCCGGCCGTTGTCACGGCAAGGATGCGGCCATCCCGCGCGCGAATCTCCTGGATGTTCGAGATAACCTTGCCATAGGAACTGTCTTCGGGAACGATGGCCATGGTGGGGAACGAAGGGTCGATCAGGGCGATGGGCCCATGCTTCATCTCTCCGGCCGCGTAGCCCTCGGCATGGATGTAAGCGATCTCCTTCAGTTTTAAGGCGCCCTCCAGCGCAACCGGATACTCATATTTCCGGCCGATGTAAAGGAAATGCCGGGATTCGGAGTACTTCTGCGCCAGGTCACGAATGTAACCCGACTGTGCCACAATCTCTCGAATCTGTTCGGGCACTTTTTCGAGCGCCCGGATGAGCGTCGAGCCTTCCTCGTAGGAAAGGTCGCGGCTGCGGCCGATCAGCAGCGCCATGAGGATCAGAATCGTCACCTGCGAAACAAACGACTTGGTTGACGCCACACCAATTTCAGCGCCCGCATGGCAATAGACGCCGGCGTGGGTCTCGCGAGCGATGGAGCTGCCGACCACATTCACAAGCCCCAGGACCAGCGCTCCCTTGCGCTTGGCTTCGCGCAGAGCGGCCAGGGTGTCAGCCGTTTCCCCGGACTGGCTGATCGCCAGAACGACCGTGTTCTGCCTGATATTCAGCTTACGATAACGGAACTCGGAGGCTAGCTCTGTTTCAACGGTCATGTCGGTGAGGGCTTCGAATGCATAACGCCCCAGCAGCCCGGCATAGTAACTGGTTCCGCAGCTCACAATGATGAGGTGGCGAGCCTGCTGGAGCCGGTCGAGAACCGATTCCAGGCCGCCCAGCTTGGCGACGCCTTCGGAATGGTTCAGGCGGCCGCGCAGGGCGTTTTCGACAGCTTCGGGCTGCTCAGAAATCTCCTTGAGCATAAAGTGCGGAAACTCTCCGCGGTCCTGCGCTTCCATCCCGACGTCAATGACCGTAGCCCTTCGATCAACGCGGCGGTTTTGAAGGGTGCTGATCGAGAATTCTCCGGGCTCCAGCCGCGCCACTTCGTTGTCCTCGAGGTAGACAACCTGGTCCGTGTGCTGAGCGAGGGCGGAAGTGTCCGACGCCGCCAGTGATTCGCCCCGGCCGACTCCCAGAACAATGGGGCTGCCCCGCCGGGCCAGGATAATCTCATTCGGATGAGAAGCATGGATGACCGCCAGGCCATAAGTTCCCTCGACCCGGAGCAGCGCCTTTCGGACGGCGTCTTCAAGATCTCCCTGATAAGTGGTTTCAATCAGGTGAGCAAGAACTTCGGTGTCCGTTTCGGAAGTAAAAACGTGTCCATCCGCCGTCAGCTTCTTCTTCAAGGGCAGGTAGTTCTCAATGATGCCGTTGTGGACCAGGAAAAGCTGCCTGGAGCAGTCGGCGTGAGGATGGGCGTTCGCTTCGGTGGGTTTGCCGTGCGTTGCCCAGCGCGTGTGGGCAATGCCCATCCCTCCGGCGGGCTTTTCCTGCCAGACCTTGCGCTCCAGAGCCGCGACCTTCCCCACCGCCTTGGCGACGTACGGGTGCGCTCCAAGGATTGCAATTCCACTGGAGTCGTACCCACGGTATTCCAGCCTCTTGAGCCCCTCGATCAGGAGTTCGCTTGCAGGCTGATGACCGACGTAAGCGACGATGCCACACATAAAATCTCCTCTTCATCCATAGAGTTGCCGGGCGCGCCGGAAAAGAACCGCCTGCTGCTGCAGAGGCTCACCCCGGTATGCCCCAATGGCAAGCCATGCGCCGACAGGGATGCCAAGCCCCGCGCCCGAATCAATGACAGTGGAATTGCCACGATCGCCCGCGACCGTAAGAACAGCCAAAGTATGTTGATGCATTTTTTTGTTTGCCACGAGCCTTGCAAAAAAATATCCGGGTAACAAAAAATTCTTATCGCCCTTGCAACCATTCCTAAAAAGTGTTCATCGAAACTAGTAATTCAACTCTGTGACTACCTGGGGAAGTGGTTAGCACTTGGTTAGTTCGAGTGCCCACTTCCTCCTTCCTCTTCCTGGAGAATTTCCCAGACCGAGATTTCTTTGAGGTTGTCCATCGTCGTGCCTTATAGCGGCATGCCATAGTGACTTCCAGTTTAAATCTTAACTGGGATTATTCATGACATGGCTGAAATTCGGGCCTCGATTTATCCGGGCCGATAGGCGCAGCCCCGAAATGTCTTCCCGCACGGTGCCAGGCGCTGCGGCAGAGCCTCAGCGCCTGACACCGCGAAGATGAAACAGGACAGGAGGCCGTGCTACGGCACGGATAAATCCGAGTTAGTGTGCTCCCCCGGTTGTGGTTCGCGCTGCCTTTCAGTCAAGCGAATCTTCACTCGCGATCCGCCTCCAAACTTGCGCGCGAGCCAGTCTTCGAGGTCATCCTTCATCAGTTGGAGGTCAACCCTGAATCCGACTTCCAACAGTCCAT
>JAKASH010000682.1 GCA_021828225.1 Acidobacteriota bacterium
TTCGTTCCCAACGGTCGTCTTTGTTTCCGAGGGGGGCAAGAACCACATTCTCTATGAGACATCGGAGATCAGCGGTCTGGTTCGAAAAGGTGTTGCTGTCTGTGCCGTTGACCTCCGCGGCCTGGGCGTTTCCATTCCTCACGATCCCTCTGCCGGGCCAATTTTCTATCGGGATGTGCCCCTGCGCGAGCGCTACGCCTGGTCATGTTTCTGTCTTGGCAAGCCGGTTCTAGGTCAGCGCGTGTTGGACTTTCTTCGTTGCCTCGATTACCTTCAATCAAGGCGCGAGGTGGACCAGAGCCGAATCCTCGGGCTTGGGGAAAAGGGCGCCGCCCTGGCGGTTCTGCTTTCCGGAGTGCTGGACGACCGCCTGCACTCGATGCTGTTGGACAGTCCGGTTGCCACTTACCGGTCGATCGTGGAATCCAAAGCGTATTTCCTGGAATTCTCCTGGTTCCTTTACGGTGTTCTGAAGCACTTCGATATACCCGATCTGGTCGGATTGCTGGCTCCGCGACCGTGCTGGATTCTTAATGCCGCGAGCGCACAAGGTGAGACGCTTGCCGAATCAGAGGTTTCGTCTCTCTACAAACACCCCGTCGAGGCGTTTGAGCAGTTCAACGCCGGCGGGCATATTCGGTTCGTAGTGCGCCCGGAGCAAGAAAGAGCGGATGCCTACCACGCCTGGCTGAAAACTGCGTGAGGTGCCACAGATTGGCCGCACGACGGATCGCTCGAATATGCCGACGGTCCCGTTGCGTTGATTGAGTTGCGGCTGGAGACCCGTCATCGGTTTGACCTTTACTGTTTCGCTGTGTCGCGGGCCAGCATTCCTTCCAGCCGCGCTTTCACTTCCGGCCATTCGGAGTCGATGATGCTGAAGTAGACGGTGTGCCGGATGCGGCCGGTCCAGGTCAGCATGTGATTGCGCAAGGTTCCTTCCTCTTTGGCCCCGAGACGGAGAATCGCTTCGCGGGACTGCTGGTTGAGCGAGTCGGTCTTGAATTCCACGCGGACGCAGCCGAGTGATTCGAAGGCGTGGCGAAGCATCAGATACTTGGCTTCAGTGTTGGCGCCAGTCCGCTGCCACTTTTTCCCAAGCCAGGTCGCGCCGATTTCCAGGCGAAGATTGAAAACGTCAATGTTGAGGTAGCGCGTGCTGCCGATGACCTTGCCGCTTACCCAGTCAATGGCGGCAAAGGGCAAGGACGTTCCTCGCGCCTGCTCGTTGAGAGCTTTCTCGATGTAAGCGCGCATGTCCTCGGGCGTCCGGACATTCTGCGGCGACCAGCGCCACAAATCGAAGTCAAGGCCGACCTCGCACAACTGTGCAAGGTGCGACATGCTGAGCGGTTCCAGACGCACAATTCGGCCTTCCAGGGTGATTGGATGAATTTCCATCGCCATTGGTTTATCTATGCGCCCCCTTCTGTTTCCACGGATTGCCCGGATTTTCGCAAAAGCATGGCAAATGCTGCCACGCTTCGGAACTGCGCAAAAAAGCTTACCATAAGGATGTTCCGAGTAGCACAGTTCACGGGTGTGGTGGCTGCGAAGTCAGGGGCAATCGTGCAGCCGACTTGTCCATGATTCTTATCCTCCTCTCCGGGTCAGCGTATAATGAATCGATTGGGGAGGCCTTAAGACAAGCTGATGATTTTGGTGATCGATAACTACGATTCTTTTACGTACAACCTGGTGCAGTATCTTGGCGAGCTGGGAGCGCAACTGGAAGTGCGCCGCAACGATCAGATTACTCTCGATGAAATCGAGCGCATGGCGCCCGAGCGCATTGTGATCTCGCCCGGCCCGAAGACGCCTTCCGAAGCCGGAATCTGCTTGGATGTCATTCGAACTTTTTCCGGCCGCATTCCGATCCTGGGGGTTTGCCTGGGGCACCAGGCCATCGGACAGGCCTTTGGAGGCAAGGTGATCCGCGCGCCGGAAATCATGCATGGCAAGACCAGTCTGATTTCCCATGATGGCATGACCATTTTTTCTGGGCTGCCGAATCCCTTCCCGGCCACGCGTTATCATTCGCTCATCGTCGAACGTAAGAGCCTTCCCGACTGCCTTGCTGTTTCGGCTACTTCACCCGACGGCCTCATCATGGGCTTGCGTCACAAGACCATGAAGGTGGAAGGAGTCCAGTTTCACCCCGAATCGGTCCTGACCGAGGCCGGAAAGCAACTGCTGGCAAACTTCCTTAACCTTTAACCGAATACTGACAAGACTAATCCTCCGGGTCGTCCTCTGCCGACCATCCTAATATGTGTGCGTTGGGCAAAAATACAGCCTTCAAATCAAGCTTCAAGAAAGTTTACAACCCCTGCTAAAAGGGGTAATGTGGTCTGCTCATACTGGGCCGCAGGAAGACTTCAGAGCAACGGTAACGAGTGCCGCGATATACCGTTCCCGATGAGGACCCATACGCGCCTGCCCCGGGAGTGACGTTGACCTGGGCACACCTTTGCGCGGCAATCGGACGCACACACGCCCTTTGCCCTTTTGCATGGCCGGAGGAAGAATGCGAACATTATTGATACGAATCTGGGCTCTGGTGATTGTTCTGGCTGTGGCTGCCCCACAGAGCTGGGCGGGGAAAAAGCTTCTCACTCCTGCCCTGGTCACGCAGGAAAGCCCGAAGATC
>JAKASH010000683.1 GCA_021828225.1 Acidobacteriota bacterium
CCGATCTGTGAAAAAGATTGTGACGAAGGACTTTAAAGGCGCAGGAAACAAGATCGTCGTGCTCGGGCCAGTTGGTGCTGACGGGCTCGGCGGCAGCGTTTATGCCGATGCGCACGGCCAGCGCGGAGATCGTCTGTTCGATCCGGGCAACGCAGCAGCGGTTCGTGCTGTCTGGGATGCGGTGCTCGCGCAGCATGCCGAGGGCTGTTATGTTTCCGGCTCCGCCATTGCCGAAGGTGGATTGCTGCTCAGACTTTTTGAAGCGTCGTTCGGGTCAGGGCTGGGCGCGCGCATCCAGTTGGGCTCGCAGATAACCGGTCGCCGTGATGAGCTTCTTTTCGGCGAGTTCATCGGTACGATGCTGCTGGAGGTTTCGCCCGAAGTTGAGCAAAGGCTGTCAGGGTTGGGCGTTCCGCACCTGACGATTGGAGAAGTTATCGCAGAGCCGCAACTCATTCTGACCGAGGGTAAAAGTGTCGTGTGGCAGCAGGACGTGGCCGGCCTGGCTTCAGCCTGGAGTAAAACCTTCCGAGAGGTGGTCGAATAACTGTGGCGCAGATCGCGATTCTTTACGCCCCGGGCACCAATTGTCATGAAGAGACGGCGGCCGCAGTCGAGCGCGCCGGAGGCAAACCCGCGCTGCTCCATTTGCACGAGTTGCTGGCCGGCCACGACAGCCTGTCGAACTATGAGGCTGCAATTGTTCCCGGCGGTTTCTCCTACGGAGACCATCTTGCCGCAGGCCGAATCTTTGCCACCATGCTGGTGGCAAGGCTTCGCGATCAACTGACGGCCTTTCTTGAAGCAAAGCGCCCGATACTCGGCATCTGCAACGGGTTCCAGGTGCTCACGGAAGCGGGCATTCTTCCGAATCGCCAGCCGGGCGTGCGCGCCATGGCGATGCTGGAAAATCTGTCGTCGCATTTCGAAGACCGAAAAGTTCGGCTACTCGTTTCGGCTGAAAAGTCGATGTGGACCGAGGGCCTGGCAGGCCAGATTCTTGAAATGCCCAGCGCCCACGCCGAAGGACGCACCATGATCTCGGAAAGCGCCGGAACCCCAAAGCCGCGCGTGGCGTTTCAATATGCCACCGCCAACGGAAAGCCCACCATGGAATACCCGGAGAATCCCAACGGTTCACCCGAAGCCATTGCCGGTGTCATCGACGAAACCGGACTTGTCCTCGGCCTGATGCCGCACCCCGAGCGCGCCTCGCTTCCCGCCCACTATTCCCAGGACGGCCTCCCTCTTTTCGAGAATCTCGTCCGCTGGCTCAAGCGCTGAATGGGCAATCCGCTTTCTGCCGCAAATCAAAACAGGCTGCCCCGAAGCGAAACATTTGTGGCTGTCGGCGTGCTTGTCGGAATCCGGCCCATTGCATGTAATGGTAGCGATGGCACTGCTTTTTGTGCTACGAGCTTTTGCTGCGCGCGCTTATGTACCACTCACGTTGAAGAACCCGTGACGGACAAAAAACACCGTCGCGGCTGCCTGCTAACGACGACAGCCTGGAACGGCGGTACAATAGCAGAGAGTAGAAGGAGATCAAAATGGACGACGCTAACGAAGTACAGATCTCAAATCAACTTGCTCAGATCGTAATCCAGCTCGCTGCCATTCGTGCAGCTCTTGAGAAGCTCGCCGGACAACAGGACCACCCCTATAGCCAGACGAAGCGCTATTAGCGATCAACCGGGTTGATGGGAAAAGAATCAACCGCCTCGCGGCGATGTGCCCTCAGCGGAATCCCGCCCATTGCAGGTAGGCGCGCAGCAATGCGTCGCCGCAGATGCTGGCGTAAATTGCGGCGATACCCAGAAAACTTCCGTAAGGCCACTGGTAGTTGCGGAACCTGGAACTGATCAGTGTCAAGGGAATGGCGATGACCGTTCCCAATATTGAGCCCAGCAGGATGGTCATCAGGGTCAACGGCGGGCCAAAGAAAGTGCCCACCAGGAGCATCAGCATCACATCGCCGAAACCCAATCCTTCCTTGTGGCGAAGGCGGTAAAAAACCTCGCCCACCACGAAGAACAATCCTCCGCCGATCAAGGCTCCCACCAGGGCGCCCATCAGGGACAGCAGAATTTCAGGAGGGAAGAAGCCCCAATGCGCCAGAAACCACCCGACGGGACGATTATCCACCGGAATCAAAAGACTCAGAACCAGCCCGAGGGCCATGCCGAGCAGAGTGATTTTGTGAGGGAGCCGCCTTTCCCGGAGGTCGGTAAAAATCAGGATGATCATCAGCATAGCAAAAACCAAGCCCTTGATAAAACCGGGAGTCAAACCATAACGTGCAAACTCGAGCACAAAAACTGCCGCGGTCAGGATTTCAACCAGAGGGTAGAGCAGGGAAATTCGCTTGCCGCAATCACGGCAACGCCCGCGCAGAAGGATGTAACTCAAGACTGGAATGTTGTCGTACCACCGGATGCTGTGGCCGCAGGCCGGGCAATGCGAGCCGGGACTGACAATCGATTCCCGCAGTGGCACACGCAGGATGCAGACGTTGAGAAAGCTGCCAAAAGCCAGTCCGAATAAGGCGACAATGATTTGAACCATTAAGCTGCTCGCATTCAACTCGCAATAGTTGAGGGCTGCGTCCCCGATAAATTGATCAGAGAATTGTAAAGCGCTTCCGTCC
>JAKASH010000018.1 GCA_021828225.1 Acidobacteriota bacterium
CTCCAATCTTCGCTTCGGCCAGGCGGACCCCCTGGAGCGCAATCGCCCCCACCGCGACCGAGGAAGCCGATTCAAAATCGACTTCTGGAGGAATCCTTACACAGAGGTTTTTGGGAACCCAGTTGAACTGTGCATGGCTGGCGTGGCCAACCCCGGCGCACGCCACACGCTCACCGGCAGAGAATTCCTCTACACCCTCTCCAGCCTCCAGGACGATACCAGCTGAACTGTAGCCAAGAGCGATATCTGTATCAAGGCGAGCGCGCACGGTTGCTGCTGTGTCCGCAAGGCCATTAGACATCGCACGGCGGAAAACCTGTTGAACCAGGTCCGGCCGTTCGATGGCCTTGCCCAGCAACGTCTTCCTCCCAAGGCGCATAGCGGTTCGTTCAGTTCCGCTGCTGATAAGTGACGCCACGTTCCGGACCAGAACACCGCCAGCAAGACATTGCGGCGGCGGGACATCCTTAACTTCCAATGTGTGTGAACTCATATCCTGAAGTAATTGTTTCATGCTTCCCCTCTACAGTTTGTCAGGAGGCCTCTCTCAAGCTGTAAGCTTGCTTGGTCCGTTTAGCCACGCGGCTCATTGCACTGGTTGTATACTCATCTCCTAGCCTTCGTTCAAATGACGGGACCAGCGTGTCCAAAATGGACGAAAACTGAAAGAGCATTCGGTCTTTTGTGAGATCTCGCCGAAGCTGTAATATCCCGATCGTCAAATTGCCGGAATGTAACGGGATTGAAACACTCCATGAATGATCGGGAGGGTTGACTCCAGTGCGCCGCCACGCAGGCAAAGCAGGGACCGAGGTTCCTGGCCACGCTGCAAGGTGGCAACGGGCCCCATCAAAATCCAAGGTGAATAAGGTGCTGATTAACGCTTCCCATGCTTTGTCCACACCAGATGCTCTCTCCAAATTTCGTGAAGCCTTCCGGATCAGAATCTGATTGGCGATCACCTGTCGTTGAGACCGGAGGGCCCGCATCAGGTACATCCTGAACTCAGTAAGCTCTTCGTATTCCACTCGTCTAGTCAGAAACCAGACTATAACGCCTCCAAGGACAACAACCAGCACAAGGATACTTTGGGTATATTCAACAATGAGTAGCGAACCGATTGAGAATACCGCCGCCAGGCCGTAAAGCGTCATCAACACAGGCTGAGGCGATGAGCATGCCTCAAGCAACTTGTGGTGAATATGGGCGCAATCAGGCATGAACACGGGACGTCCACTTAGGAAGCGCCTTACTATCGCCAAGGAAGTATCGAGCAAAGGAACTCCGAAGGCAAGGTACGGAACAGCAAGAGCTAGCAGCGTGGAACTCTTTGCTGAAGTATAAACCGCCAAGGAGCCAAGTAAAAATCCCAGAAACAGACTTCCGGTGTCCCCCAGGAAGATCTTTGCAGGAGACGAATTAAAGCGAAGGAACCCCAGAAGAGCACCGGCAACTGAGATAGTGATAAAAGATACCAGGGAGTTGCCTTGAATAAACGCAATGATAAATATCGCAAGAGTAACAATAAAAGCGATCCCGGCTGCCAGCCCGTCCAGCCCGTCAATTAAGTTAAGCGCATTGGTAACAGCGAGCATCCAGAATGTGGTGAGAACAAAGCTAAGGCCCAGGCTGTGAATCGGGTAGCCTAAGACCGGCAAAGCGACGATGCGAATCCCGGCCCACCACGCGATCCCCGCCGCCATGAATTCGATCAGGAGTTTCTGCCATGGAGCAGCCCCGACGATGTCATCATAAACTCCCAACAGAAGCACTAGTGTTGCCGGAAACAAGAGACTGAGCAGCGCGTCCCGGCGGGGGAGAACCTGCCCATACGCTGCCGGCAGCACAAACGCGAGCAAAATCCCGGCCCCAAGCAGAGCTAGAAAAATGCTCAAACCACCCAGCCGGGGGATTTCTTCTTTCTGACGACCCGAGTGTGAATCACCGTAAATGCGAAACCGGTGCGCCACACGGATCACGCCGGGCACAGTCAACCATGTCAAAGAAACTCCGAAAATAAAGAATACGATGCAGGCCCGTAACATTTTCAGGATCTCTTGGGATGCAGTGCCTTGGAATCAGTTTTCGAACTGGTCTTGAAAGCCGGACTAAATGTCTGCCGCCGGTAAGCTGACGGAAGGCGAGTGAGTTCTTCGAGCAGGGCAAGGTAGACAGATGCCTGCTGCTGACGGGAATACCTGTCAAGCACCGCAGACCGTCCTCTCAGGCCCATCTGTTGGCAAAGATGCCGATTTTGATGGAGTAGCGCCACGCCATCCGCTAAAGCTGCTTGGTCCTCCGGCAGAACTGGAATACCGGCCCGGGATTCGAGCAGGATCTGTTTGGCTTCGCCCTCAACGCCAAGAATGACGGGCTTGCCCGCCGCCATAGCCTCGAACATCTTGGAGGGGATTGCTGTCTTGAATACCTCCCGCTTTCGCAGCGGCGCCAGGCAAACGTCGGCGGCAGAGAGGTATGCTGGAATGGCATCACGCGGCTGCTTCCTGAGGAAAAGAACGTTAGAAAGACACAGTTCTTCTTTCTTCTTAAGGAGTTGCTCTCGTTCCGCCCCTTCTCCAATAATCAGGAAAACAATCTCCGGTCGGGCTTTTAGTCGGTCGGCAGCCAGTAAGATCGTCTCCAGCCCTTGGGCCATACCTAGTGTGCCGAGATACATTGCAATAAACTTTCGACCCAGCCCAAGTTCTTTCCGCACCCGTTCCCGCGTGGCACGGGCAGTGTCGGATCCAGGTTCAAAACAGAAGTCGGGCGAGACGCCGTTGCGTATGACAGCGGTCTTTTCCGGCGGAACTCCAATACCAATGAGCTGCTGTCGCTTGGCCTCGCCATCAAGAACGATCCGATCTGCATGCCGGTACAGAAAATTGGCCACTTGCTCCAGGCTCCGGTAGAGGGTTGATCGCTGATCGGTTGCGCCCACGGCAACAATCGACTGGGGCCATAAGTCCCGCACTTCAAAGACAAAAGGAAGACCCCGGCTCCGCGCCACAAGGTAACCGGCTACCCCCACCAGGAGCTGCGGCGAAGTCCCTATCACAACCCCCTGCCACTGGGCAACGAACGGTCCCGTCAGGGTTGCCGATAAAGCAAAGGACGAATAATTGGCCGCGCGCCCCCACATGCCCTGGTTTGCCGCTGGCAGGAGCCAGGTTCGCGAGACTTGTACGCCCCCGTGGTCTTCACGGACAAACCCACGCCGCCATTTCTCTCGGTAATCCGGATGAAGCACCCCTTCAGGGTGATTGGGGAATCCGGTTAGGACTCTCACATTGTGCCCTGCGCGCGCCCATGCCTGCGTGAATTCATTCACGCGGATAGCCGGAGCACAGACTTCCGGCGGGAAGTATTGTGAAACGTAGAGGATGTTCAAGTGTTTGAACTAAATAAGGGGAATATTTAGATTATCAATCTTGATTGACTTGCCGTCGGCCTCAAGCAAGACATTCGGAATGCTTCGGTCGACAGGCACAAAGGCGTAGATCGTGTGTGCAGGCAAAAGGCCTGCCCAACTCCAGTCGATCACCAACTGCCTTTCCCGCCTGCCGAACTCGGGGGAATACCAGGCGCCCTTCAGTGCCAGAGTCCCTGTGTTCGAGGCGAGGAAAAAATAGCGATGGCCTGCGGAATGTATGACAAACCGCTTCCGCAATTCACCGAATGAAAGATTGTTGGGGTCCCTGGAGGCTTCAACCTCAACGTCAGGATGAAAATGAACAAACGATTCGATGTGGTGCGATCTGTTTCCCTGTAGACAGTCGACGACAACCCAACAGTTTCCTGGGCACGAGATGATTTCGCGAGCGTGAACAATACCCAGGCGCTGATACGCCTGGTGTGATCCCCTCACAAACCGGAATCCATTAATCTGTCCGCTCTCAATTGAACTGACTTTCGGGCGACGGCCGACGCGGAAGCTGGCCCAGATCTCAGCCTGCTCCTCACCATCAATGCGCAATGTGTTGTGGGCCGCCGTTGAGCGCTCGTAGTGCCGCTCAAGGCAGATTTCGTACGTGCTGACACCTGTGTCGACCACCACCCGCCGGCTGTTGAGTGAAAGCTCATAGCTTAGCACATCGCAGTGCGCGTGGCCGGGCTGGTAATCAGGGCCAACCGGCCCGCAATCGAAAACAAGACAGCTTTTCGTACTGGGCTCGCGAATCGTGGCATAGCCTGTGTCCCGAAGAACCCTCAACTCCTCTTCCGGCCCAGCGGGGGCTGCCCGCTGCCTTCCCGTACGCTCAAGCAGTTCCCAAGGTTCTGGTGCGACCTCGAAAGCAGAATCATTGAATAGCGCAATTTCTCCATCCGGGTGCAACATCGCCGCCAGGAAGTCCGACATTCGGGTGATGCTCTCTGAAAGCATTGATCCGCACGCGAGCAGTCGCCCGCTGGCCGAGGCAATTGTTTGCAAATCGAGAAGATCGTCGAGGACCTCGGCATGGTACATCGGAGAACGTTCAAAGTGTCCGCCATCCCTCAGAATCTGTTCGCCGAGCTGCTCTTCCAGCAGGGTTGCGCCCCGGGCCCACCAGCGCTTGCTGTCACACGTCTCAAGGAGCGCCCCTGCAAACATCAGGGCTTTGATGTTCTTCAGCAGGTGGTTGGCCCTTAAGTGAAATTCCAATGTTCTTTCCAGCGCGAGCGCTTGGCATCGCAGGCTGGAGAGGATTTCGACCACAGCCGTCTTCTGCCCGATTGCCTCCAGGAGCGAAGCATTCCGCAAGAGAAACTTCAACCAGTTGACGACCCGGCGGGAAAGCGGATAAGGTTCCCACCCAGCCTCAAGGCCGGTGGAATTCTGTGCGCACCAGTCGGCCATGATCTTGAGCGCCTTGCGCAGAACTGGCCTGTCCTCGGGCCGGCTTAAATCGAGATTCACAAAATCACAGTAATTGAGGTGGTAAACCCAGAGGCGCGGGAAAGCCCTTGATGACCACGGGATTCTCTTCGCATCACTGCTCATCATGTTGAGCAATTCGAACTCGCCACTTTCTATCATCCAGCGAGCCTTGGCTGGTTTCCATTCGGGAAACGTTGGGGGCTCGGGAAGATTTACCAGCCGAGTGGGATCCAGTGCGGGGTGCAGGTCCGGACGGGAAGGACGTCGCAATCGTTGCCTTCCCAACCAGAGGGTTTGAGACCATCGCAAGTGCCGAGCAGTTCGCCAGTACGTTCCCAGTGACGGTGTTGTCAACTCAGCTGCAAATTCGGGATGGCGAGCCCCCCTCCGGTCTGGTAGGGTACTTGGTTTGATATCTGGTTGGTGGCGATTGCAGCTTTCCAGGGGAAACAAGGTCAACTCACTCGCGCTGGCTTTAACAGATCTGAACTAGAAGAGACGCGAAGAAGTTCTAAAGATAAGGGATTAGCCTAGCGGGGTTAATATTCACTCTTGCTCGGCAGGACTGATTTTGGGGCTGGTCGAAAGCCATCTACAAAGAAATCGCGCACCTGCCTGATCTTTTCTGACCGCAGGTGCATTTCTCTGATAATCAACATAAGCGCGGATGAGCGCCACAGATCATCAACCCCGAAGGGCTGGTGCTCGTTGTTCACAAAACGGCGCAGCGCATCTAGATACATCTCGCGGTGCCCGCGATTTCTTCGTCCTTGGTGTCTATACGTGGTCTTACCGCTCTTCTGGATGCGTGTCTCGCGGAAGTCATTAATCCAGCCGGTAATCTCTCCGCACCGTAAATCTATATACTCAGTCATACCAAGGGTTGTATCACCTCGCGTGCTGAGAATCAGATTCAACGCAGAATCGTCAGAGAACTTGATCGATACGGACGCATTCTCGTCGCAATCCTCTGACGCTGGAAAATAGGTGACCTCTTCGGGCACGCAGCCCCGGATCAAATAGCACCCAAGGTCAATCCAGTGGCATAAGTTGGATATGATCCTGCCGCCTTCTATCTGCCAGTTATACCAGTGCCAACCTGGTAGCTTAGCCTCCTGAACAATGCAGGTTATGGTGATGGGCTCCGTTCGCTCCTCGACGGCTTTCCGCAGCTCCCCGGCGTCAACAGCATATCGCCGATTGTAGCCTACCACCCACCGGTCCGGGTACTTTGTCACGCATTCGCACAGCGAGTCCAGTTGGTCGAATGAAACGACAGGGGGTTTCTCAATGAAAACTTTCTTTCCGGACATCAGCAAGGACTGCGCCAGTTCAGCGTGGGTATGGTGAAAGCTGCAGATACAAGCGATCGATGCCTGGGGATCTCTCGATGCTTCGGTAATATCCGTTGCGGCGTGTTGGAATCCGTACTCCTCCTTGCATCGCTGCGCGATCAGGGGGTCAAGGTCGACGGCGTACTTGAGCTGCAATCCTGACTCTCTTATCATCGGAACGACGATAACCCGGGCGTAGTTGCCGTTTCCAACGAGAATCGCACCGGCTTTGCCGTTCTTGGCGCTTTCCTTGTGCTTATTGACTGGCCGGGATTGCTGGCTGCAGCAGTTAAACTGGTTGAAAGCACTGCGCCACTGGTCGAGGTATCCCCGGTGCATACGCGATGCTGCCTTATTCACAGTATCTTGATTCAGCCAGATGGGAATATCCGAAGCAATTTCGGCATGGGGAGGCAAACCTGCAACCAGTTCGTAGTAATCTTGCAGCTGACTAGCCGTAGTGTGGGCGAGCGTTTGCATTGCACTGGTACAGTAGGGCAAGAAAACTCCCAGCCAAGGCCGCAAGTCCTCCTCGAGATTGCAAGGCACTTCAAACGTCAGTTCAGGACGAACTAGAACCAGATCGGTGTATGGAGTATCGAAAGTTGCCAGTGCCCACACTGGCCTGTCGTTATCGGTTCGTCTGCCATAAACACTGACGACCCAACGCTTCCCCAGCAGTTCTCTATCAAGATGCCTGGATTTCACTTTACGTAGTGCTTGTCTGATACCCTCGGCTTTGACGTACTTCAGGATCTTGAAAATAGCTTCGCGTTTAGTCAGGTTGTTATAGCCAAATGCCGCACGCGAACCCACTGGAAATAGCGGGACCGTAGACTGCACTCGAATGCAAACCAGTCCCCCAGTCGGCTTCACGTCAGGTATCTCCAGCCAGGCCTGACCATTAAAACATCTCATGTCAATGACCTCGCGCTACGCCACAGACTGTATGAGACTAGCCCTTGACCCTGAGCCGGGTTTTGAACCCTGCCATTAGCCTTTCGGATCATTTAAGCAGTCACCGAATATGCGTAAGGCTTTCTGGTGCTGTATCAGAAAGATCAAAAGGCGTGGTTCGGGTCGCGTCACCACTACAAGTTTCCCCCGAATTTCGATCCCCGAAAATACCTGAAAACCGGCAAATTGCCTTCAGGATCCTTCCGCGACAATTACACTCGCAGGAAACCGGCCCCGATTGCACTCGGGATGGAAAACTCCTAAGCCACTGTCAGTGTTTTACCGCCGTTGCTGCCCCGTTTTCCAGCGCGCTGAGATTGGGCTGCCAGTGGTTGATCACTCCGTACCGCGTGTATTTGCCAGCATAGACATCAACCACTGCACACGGAAATGAATTAGTCCAGACAGGCTGGAAGAACGTAAAGAAAGCGATGTTCCAGACGAGACATGTGCCCACGAAGATTCTGGCCATATGATGCTTCAGTTTTCTAAACTCCATCAGGGCAAGTACCAGCACCGGAGCGGTCAGAAAGTTCAGATACGGGGCATCGGCCATGTAACAGAGGAGTAGAAACGCAGCACCAGGAATGATCCACAACCACAGAAGGGATACGACCGAATTTCGGAGGCTTCGAAGGCTCTTCAGCGTCAGGATCAAGAGAGGTCCAAATGCGATGGTGAGGGGAACGGCGACCCTCGCCATGTTGGCGAATGTGCGAAAGTTCAAACCATTGGCCACGGTCGACGTGACTGTTGTAATATGCTCGACGTATCGGCTAGCCCAACCGACCTTCCCCAGCGAACTGTAGCAAATGACCGTTGGTACCAGCCAACCCAGGCACACCAGCGTAGAAATGCTGAACGCAATGACGGATTGCCTTCGTGGTGCATGCCTAATCAGGTAATAAACGAACATAATCCCAATAAAGGCTCCGTCGGAGGGACGAAAGCCTGCGCCAAGGCCGAATGCTACGGACGCGGCGACCAGATAGCCAACGCTCTGTTCCCGCATGTGCAGGACAAGCAGGAGAAAAACGAGAACCGGAAATAACAACTGAGAAGCATACGTGCTATGGATTGTTCCGGAAAACCACGCATAAAACACAACGGCATAGGCAGCCGACCCCAGTTTTGCCAAGGCCTCGCCGACAAGAAGGCGCGCAACGCAATAGAAAGCAATAACTCCGGCCGCCGAGAAGGTCCAGTTCATCAGCGAAATGCCCACTGCGGGATTTGCGAAAAGAGACGCAGCGCGAAGGAAGAGCCAATACCCCGGCGGCTGAATCACAAATCGTCCCGAACTAATGGCCCGCATTTCAGCCGGTCCGTCAGCAAAATAGACTGTGCTGGTTAGGAAAATGCGGGATATCAGGACACCCGCTGCCAGTAGCCACGGCCAGTAACTGTTTAGCCCAAGGGAGGCAATTGGCGATTGGCCAAGAAAACTCGATGCTCGACCGTTATGATGGGTCACGATGGCTGATGACATGTCGTTCCGGCAATCTGATTTCTGAGGGGCGCGGTGCGAAAGGCCAGTCTCGCAGCCTGTCTGCACTATGAAGAGAGGTCATAACGCCGTTGCGGCGCGGGCTGTTTGTGGTCAACTGCCCCTTCCAGCACGGTGACAAACTGGCTCGCAACGTCTTCCCAGCTGGGAGCCTGTTTCTGGAGTCGTCTTCCGTTCTCAACCAGCCGCCGCCGAAGATTTTCGTCCTCCATCACGCGGGCCATTGTTTCTGCGACACTTTGCGCATCCAGCGGGTCAAAGTAGATTGCAGCATCCCGGCATCGGTCCCGGGCGAAGTCGCGGTCACTGGTCACGATGGGGAGACCAAAATGCATGGCCTCATCGTAGGTAAAACCAACCGTTTCGAGCAAGGTTGGCAACAGGTAGGCGTCTGCCTGTGCATACACCCGGCTCAGTTCAGAACGGGGGACGGGGCCAAGGTTGACCAGAACATCCTCAAGCCTTTCCGTCCTGATGCGGGCAAGCAGCTTTCGGGCTCCGGGGTGGCGCTCAGCAGATATGGTCACCAGACACTGGAATGGCTTCGCGGAGAGGCGCGGGAGGATTCTGACGGAGTCAATCAAGACCTCAAGATTCTTGTGACCATAATATCCGGACATGCACAGGAAGCTAAACACCTCTCTCCGATGTGTGCAAGCTTGAGGTGCAGAACGCTCAAGCAGTCGGAGTACCGGGGGAGCACTCGCGACGACGGAAATCCTGGCCGAGTCAAGACGGTGATAAGAAGCTAGTCGTTCCTTCATAACCGGGGTTTGCACGATAACCCGGGTTTGAGGTGGAAGATGGCGGTAAAGCCGCCTGCCGTACGCCACGACCAGTCTTTCCTTGAGTGTCATGCGCTTCTCGGCGACCGGTTCATCGTAGACATTCCAGGCGTTTTGGAGCAGTACGACTGTCGGGCAGGAAGGCTTGCTGGGGGCAAAGTTCCCAAGGCACAGCAGTGCGTTTGCGCCTTCTTCTTTGCAGATTCGAGGAATGTCCCTGTTCAATATGAAGTGCCTGTTCACCAATCCAAGGTTAGGAGAAAACCGCAACACTCGATAGCCATCTCGGTCCAAGTCGGCGTACCGCGGAAGATCGGCAAGCAAAGCAACAAATTGATGATTTCGGTGGTGGGGAAAATGTGCGAGCAGGCTTGATACCAACTCCACACCGCCAGCACTCTTGACTCCGATCGCCTCGATTATGAACTTCACTGTATATGTCCACCCTCTTGAAGCACTTTAGTGAGCTTTGACCGGAGGGAAGCTTCACTGAAGTTCTCCTTTGCCCAGCAACGCCCTTCGCAGCCCATCCTTGCTGCAAGCCGGGGATTCATGAGTAACCTGGAAAGTGCATCCGAAACTTGGGAAGCAGAGGCGGGGTCGACTAGTACGCCTGTCTTCTCATGCAGTACGGCTTCCGCCGCCCCTCCGCCGGTGCTGCCCACCACCGGCTTTGCGGCCAGTGCTGCCTCCACATAGACTCTGCCAAATCCCTCCCCGTACCACTGGCCGTCGGCTTTGGCCGCCCGGCTTGGCATTACAAACACCTCGCAGCCGGTCTCCACAGGAGTCGCCCCATTCGCAGTAAGCTATAAGCAGAACTTCGGAATCGCCCGTGGATCGGAAAGAGTGGCCCTTTTGAATAAGCTCTATCCGAATTTCCTTGTAGTTATAGATTTCGCCATTAAAGATCAATGACAGGCCGCGCGCGGGATCGTGCATGGGCTGGGGGTCGGCAGGAGAAAGGTCCAGTATGGCCAGCCGCCGGAAACCCAGACCAACACCCCAATCCGGCTTGGAATTGATGTTTACAATTTCCATCCCCTCGTTATCCGGCCCGCGATGCGCAAGAGCCTGGATTCCCAAGTTCAAAGCACGGCTGATTTCGGGAGAACGTTTCCCGATTACGCCAAAAATTCCACCCATAGGATCGTCATGTCCCGCCGGAGCACTCTATGTTTTGCAGAGGGGTCGAACTTCCACTTCCTGAAGCATCTGATCCAGACTTTTCTTCAAGGCGCTTGAAGTAAACTTTTCCCGAGCCCAGCGCTGCCCCTCGCTGCCCATCCTGCCTGCGAGCTCGGGATCGCAAAGCAGTGTTTTCAAAGCGTCAGAAAGTTCAGTTAACGACGATGGATCTACAACTAAGCCTGTTTTCCCATGCAATACAGCTTCAGCAGCTCCGCCATCCCGGCTCCCAACAACCGGCTTTCCGGCAAGAGCAGCCTCGACATAAACTCGACCAAATCCTTCGCCTTCCCATTGGCCGTTCGACTGCCTTACCCTGCTAGGCAACACAAAAACATCGCAGGCCCGATAACGAGCGACTAGATCTTCGTCTGAGAGTTCACCAGTAAACTCGAGATATTTCGTAACTCCTGTCTCCACGGCTAACTTCTTCAATCGTTCTTTATCATTACCTTCCCCAACGATGACGTAGCGCAAATGGGGAATAACTTCCAGAATGTTTGGCAAAGCGCGGATGACGGTGTCAAACCCCTTATAAGCAAGGGTGTTTGAAAGCATGCCCACAGAGAGCAGACATTTCTTGTGCCCATTGTGAGAAAACGGCGTTGCAGGGCTTCCGGGAGACGCTAATAATTCGGCAAATTCATCAGGGACCGCATTGTAAAGAATCTTGACCTTTCTCTTTGACACTCCATTCGCTTCGACGATTTTCTCAGCAGTGAACTGGCTTACCGGGATGACTTTCTGGGCGCGTCTGAGCGCATGGTGTTCAGCAATACGAAGACGCTTCCAGGTTTCAACCCCATGACAAGTCACCCAATAAGGTGTTCTGAAAACCAGATGTATCAGGTCCGCAACAGGAGACAGGCCAATGTGCGTGCAAACGATCAGGTTGTACTTTCGTGCAGCCAACCCGAGCGCTTTCCGGGCAAACCGGAGTTTGCTGGCCGCCGTCCGCCTGCTCGTAACGGGACTGAAAACGTAGTACTTCCTGGGATTCCCTCTAGAGCCTCCAAAATCCGCGAATGGTAGCACGTCAACGTTTTCACACCCGAGTAGATCGCCCAGCGCCGAGGCCAGCGTCGCTGTATAGCGCGCAATGCCCCCGCGCGTGTAAATGTCCGGTGTAAGAATCAAGACTTTCACGGCTGCGCTACTGCTTTGTTCTTGGTTGGTGTAGATACTTTCCGAACCTGACGTCGAGGGCCGTACACGACGAAGGCGATGATGCTCAGAATGATAAGGCTTTTGATTAACGTCGACCAGTAGCTGAAAGAATCAATTTCCATGTTTGTAGCTGTGAAGAAAATCGCTGCATAGACAAACAGGTCTCGCTTGTTCAAAAGGCCCTTCACCCCATTGGCCAGCCACTGGGCAACAGTCCCCAGCAGGAACATACCCGCGAGAAGCCCTGGCAGGCCGTAAGTGACGTACAGTTCTCCTGGATAAGTAACGGCGGTAGATGTTCCAGCACCATAGCCCAAGGCCGTGCTGAATCTTTGGCCTTTGTTTAGAACCGGCTTTGAGTTCCAGATAAAGCGGGGGATGAATGGGTAGTAAGGGACCATCCACCAGCGTTCCTCGCCCCTGAGCGCAGACGATTTTGGTACTAGGGACATCAACAAACCAACACTTTGCAGAAGGTCCATTCGGGTCAGCGTACTCTTCCAACCTTTTTGAGATTGCCCGCCGGAGCCGGACACCGACACGTTGTTTGTGTTTAAAGCTTGATTCATCATCCCGAGCGCCGCCGAAAAGCTTGCAATGCCTGTTCCATTTCTCCCGACGAGATCCCTGTAACGGTTTGAGATGGGATAAAACAGCGTCACACCCACCAGCGCCGCAAGAATCCATCCTTTGCGAAACCTTCTTTGTGTGAGGGATGAAATGATGGCGATATACACGAAGTTCACAAACAACAGCTCCTTCATGCCGGAGATGAACCCCCAGAAGCACTCTGAGCAGAAGACGATCCAGAACACCCTGCTGCACACGCGGTCTCCAGGGTGCCAGTATTTCTCAATGCAGAGAATGATAAGCGCGTAGGTTCCCAAATTTGCTAAGGACATCAGGACCTGAGCCGCGGCCAGGTTTTGGTTGTAAGCGCGGCCCGAAGCTATGTACGAATAAAGATGGTGGGAAAGCATATAAAGCTTGGTGGCAAAACTGACGGCATACAGCGCCACCCCAGCAGGCAGGATCAAGTTCGCTCTTGCCGGGGGATCATTGGCCTTCGCCGTTCCCAAGATCTCTTTTGAGTGGATAAGGCTACAGCCAAGCCAAAACGCCACCATCCCAAGCATGACGTACTGCAGAGCATGAACCAGCGGGGCATAGTTCCCGTGAAGGCTCGGGTTGAGAAGCTCCGTGTTCACAAAGGAGCCCACCGGTACAAGTCCAAATCTGACGAAGACAACAATTGTTAAGAAAATCGGAAGGTCGAAGAAACGGAGATAGTCTCCCCTGACTCTGGTAAAAACAAAGCAAGCGGATGCCACCCCGAAAAGTCCTACCAGGAGTAAAAATCTAGTCTCGAGCGAGGTGTGCTGCCGGAAAATAAGGAACCATCCCCACAACAGGGCAGCGCCGGACAGGCTGATGAGCACCATCAGGTGCGCTGGCTCGACGGTGGAAGTCCCGCGTGGCTTGGTGGTATACGGCAGAGAAGGGGTGGCCATGAGTTTATGTGGTTCGCAGTGACGCCAATTCGCGCCTGTCAAGAGGCGCGGAGGTGAAACCTAGAATCTGAAACATCTTTTCTAGCCGCTTTTCGTAAGTATGGTCTCGATGGGCGCGCGCATAGCTGCGATCAGCAATCTCTTGCCGTTTTTCAGGATGCGCTAGGTAGTAATCGACCTTTTCCTTCAGTTCTACCCGCGTCTGGAACGTCACGATTTCTTTTTCCGGCTCAAAAAGCTCGGGGAGTGTGGGCTTCCAATCGGCAATCTGGAAAGCGCCGCAACCAGCCCCCTCGAAAAGTGTGCAGTTGACGCCCTCAATCTCAGCGCACTGCATAGTGTTAACAATGATCTTTGCCGACAGGAACGCCCTTGCCTTCTCGCTCTCTGCTACAAAATGGTTTGGATAAGACTTTTTCACTGGAGAAGCCAACCAAGAGGGACGATTGTGACCCCAAATCTTCAGATCATAATCTTCGAAGGATTCCAGCATGCGCGCCCGGTAATAATGGAGCCCTCCCTGCGCCGCCAGGTCGCAGCCGTACCTCCTCCGGTCGTCGTCGGTCAGGTTGATGCGACGGTGCCAGACGGGATTGCAGCATTCGGGCAGGTAAATGGCATTCTGGTTCAGCTTGTCACACATGACTCGGACCAAAAAAGGCTCTTTCAGAAACACGGCATCGAAGTTGGAGACGAGCAGGTAATGGCGGTAAACGTTCGTGACAGGATCTGTATACCAGCAAACAACCTTTCCGTCGCACACTTTTTTTAACTCACTGACAACTTCCGGGGGCATAATTCCGTAGGTCACCAAGACGAGATCAGGTTGCACAGACTCGGCAGCGCTCCGGACCTCATTGAAAAGGCTCCTTTCCAGGGCCGGGAATGCCTTCGGCAGGTTTCCCCAAAACAGGTTGGAGAGCTTTCCACCGTGGTGACGCGTCCTGGTACCCCGAACACTGGCAACCTCATGGCCCATCCGTTTGAGAGTCACCACAATGTTTCGCGCGAATGAATCGGGGAACTGAGGACCAACAACCAGTGTTTTCACGCTCTATGCTCCATGCAGATGCAAGGTCGTCACAGCCTAATGACCCTGCATCCCATAGTTTGTCCCTGCCGATGACAAGCAATTAGTTGAAGCCGCCAACTTGTGCTGGCTAAGAAAAAGTCAGTGATGAGTTGTCGTATCTGTTGGAAAGACTCTCACGCTGAACATTCCCGCGTCGTCAGACAAGGGCCTCGGGCGCCCGTAATGTCCCTGCCATATCCCCTTCAGCACAGGAGACAAAAGCTTGAACTCGTGCCGAAGAAGGCGGCCAACAAATATCCTGGGGTACAAGTAGCCAAAACTGTAAAGATTGAAAACCACCCAGTGTCGAAGCTTTCCGTGCCTGTGAACAAACCAAGCCCTGTTTCGTATCGCGTATAGGAGAAGCGTGGACTTGGATTTTCTCAGCGTTTGGCTCACAAGGTGCACGACTCCCGGATTGGGAACGAGGTAAACCTTGTAGCCTGCGGCCCGTGCACGATAGCAGATGTCAGTGTCTTCCCAGATCAGGAAGAAACTTGGATCAAAGGACCCGATCTTCTGGATGGCCTCTCCCCGGAGTAGCATCGCCGTGCCCCGGACATGGTCAACCTCGCGGGGAGCGGTCAAATCTGACCGATCACAGAAAAAGGCGCGGGAAGCCGTGAACAGACTGTATTCCCTTTCGATTTCTCCGGAAGGCGGGCCATTACTTACCACGTTGAACACACGACCACCACAGATCGCAATTCGCGAATCGTCTTCCATGAAACGGACGAGCGGCAGGAGACATCCCGGGTCCGCGATCGTATCGTTATTAAGGACAAAGATGTACTTCGCGCCTTCAGCAAGAGC
>JAKASH010000684.1 GCA_021828225.1 Acidobacteriota bacterium
TTTCTTGCGCGCTTCCGGAGCGTAGTCAAACTCATCCGTAAAGAAAGCCCGGCTGCCCTGGGGAAAATCCTTCAGCGTGCGGGCGCGTGGCTGGAGCAGAGCAACTGTTTCCCGAAAGCTCTCCGGCGACCCGGCAGTGGTGGAATCCAGGCCATCCGATTTCAATTCGGCAGCCACCAGAGGCACCAGGCGGTCCAGACTCAGTGCGCGCAGGTACTGGCTGTTCATCCAGGCAAGCTTTTCGGGATCGAAGACCGCGTTGGACTTGGAGACGGTGGCAAGATCGAACTCGCGAGCCATCGCATCGCGGGAGAGAATTTCTTCGCCTCCCGGCGGCGTCCATCCCAGAAGCGCAAGGAAATTGACCAGAGCTTCCGGCAGGATTCCCTGGTCGCGGTAGGCGCCAACGGAGGTTGCTCCGTGCCGCTTGGAAAGCCGCTGCCGGTCAGGACCCAGAATCAGCGGAAGGTGCGCAAACGCCGGCAGGCTGGCTCCCACCGCTCGGTAAACGAGGATTTGCTTGGGAGTGTTGGAAAGGTGGTCGGCGCCACGGACGACGTGGGTGATTCGCATGTCCACATCGTCGGCTACCACGCTCAGGTGGTAAGTCGGCTGCCCGTCGGAGCGCAGCAGAACAAAATCTTCGAGTTCCTGGTTTTCAACCTTGATGTGCCCGAAGACCTGGTCTTCAAAATCGGTCTCGCCGGATTCAGGAACGCGAAAGCGGACGGCATGCGCAATGCCTTCAGCAAGGCGTCTTTGCCGTTCCTGTTCTGTCAGGTTCCGGCAGGTTCCGTCGTATTTCCAGGGGCGTCCGCCGCTCGAGAGGGAACGCTTGGCCTGCAGCTCTTCCGGCGTGCAGAAACACGGGTAAGCGTGGCCCGTGTGTTGAAGCTCGGCTGCCAGCGCCCGGTAGCGGTCCAGACGGTCGGACTGGTGGAACGGTCCTTCGTCCCAGTCGAGTTCCAGCCACTTCAGGCTTTCCAGGATTGCGGTGGTGAGTTCAGGCCTGGAGCGGTCGGCGTCAGTATCCTCGATCCTCAGGATGAGAACGCCGTTCATGTGGCGTGCAAAAAGCCAGTTGTAAAGCGCTGTCCGCGCTCCTCCAACGTGGAGGTAGCCGGTCGGCGAGGGTGCAAATCGTACACGAGTGGTTTTCATTAAGCGGCTCCAAATCGTCCGGGGCTGTAAGGATCCAAAGACTGTGATGGAGCGCCGGTCTGCAGCAGTTCCGCAATCAACTTTGCCGTGATCGGGGCCAGCAGAATGCCGTTGCGGAAATGGCCGGTGGCGAAGATCAGGTTCCGGTGCGCGCCAAATCCCAGGATGGGAAGATGGTCCTTGGTATCCGGCCGCAGGCCCGCCCATGTGCTGCGGAATCTGAAATCCTTGGCGATGGGAAGAATCCGGGTGATTCCCTGGATGATGGAGTGCAATCCGCCTGCGGTGACCTCCTTTTCATAGCTGCCCCACTTTGCTGTCGTTCCCGCCACCACGGTCTGCGGGCTGCGAGGGACCACGTAGTGAATGCCTGCCCGAACCACATACGGCAGTTCGCCCGGAGTTTCGAATTCGATCATCTGTCCATGGCAAGGTTGCATCGGCAGGGAGATTCCAAGAGTTTCTGCCAACTGACCGGACCAGCAGCCCGCGGCAAGAATGAACCGTCCTGCAGAAAGGGCGGTTTCTGCAGCAGCTCCCTGAGGCAGTGCGCGAACGCTTTCAACCTGGTCGCCTTGAAGGTTGAAACCCGTCACGGTGCAATCCCAATGGAAGGCCACCCCGGCGCGCTCGCCAGCTTTGATCAGGGCGCGGGTCAATCGCTGGTTGTCAACCCAGTGGTCGCCGGCAACAAACAGGGCCAGTTCGATGCGGTCAGACAGTCCCGGGAGGCGTTTCAAGACGCGGTCATTCGTCTGGCGCTCGATCGGCATGCCCCGCTGGGTCTGGGTCCGGTAGATCTGCTCCAGTTCTTCGCATTCGTGCTCATCGATGGCGACGAGCATGGTGCCATCGCTCCGGTAATGGACGCTTTCCTGGCTCAGCTCTTCCACCTCTTCCGCAAATTCCGGGTAAAGGTCACGGCTGGCCATACAGAGATCAGAGAAATACTCAGGTTCTATCATTTCGCCCTGCGGGGCGATCATGCCGGCGGCGGCCCCGCTGGCCTCGCAGCAGGGCTGGCCGCGGTCAATGACAGTGACGCTCGCTCCGGCCCTCGCCATGCGCAGGGCAATCGCGCTTCCGATAATTCCTCCACCGACAATAACAACGTCCGCCTTCTTGGTTGAATCGAGAGTGTGTGCCATTCGTACTGTTGATCCTCCGTTCCATGATCCCAATTCCTGGGGATTGCAAGTTGTTGCAACAAGCTTTTGTGAGATGTAACTTTCCACTGTAGATGGCGTGCCATTCAAAATGCAACTGGACAGGAAATGGGATTCATTCTTTCGCGACCAATTTTATGCCCGGGAGGCAGGTCCGGCAGGGAAGAGGCAGACTTCCGGCAGGCAGGACAAGTTTCGGTTTGTTTCCGGTTCGTTTTTTAGCGACCCTTTATTTTCAATAACATGGCCCGCTTCGTTTTCCGGTTCGTTTCCGGTTCGTTTTTTCGGCCCTTCCTTTATTTTCAACAATTT